>NZ_JASDCM010000029.1:0-25198 GCF_030407915.1 Pseudoalteromonas sp. APC 3250 | reverse complement strand
AAGTAAAAATATTAGCTATCAGCCGTCAGCTATCAGCTGCACAGCGTTAACTTGACCACTGTATCATGGGTTGAGTATCTCGAAACCTATGGGTAAAAGAATGCGACGACCACCTCAGAGCCTAATACATACTCTACCGCTGTGGGCACTACGACATTACCATGGCTCCAAATTTAGAAAGCCCGACTAGCAATCGTCGGGCTTTTTACGTACGCAGGAATGACACACTAAAGGCCTGTGGTGATAGATGTTATACCAATTCGCTTAATTAAGCGGTCTATTTTGAGGTAGTAAAAACGGGTTGATAGCTAGGCAAAAAATTCGCTATTTAGTTGTTCTAAATGAGAATTTTTTAACACAGATAGAGACACGTTTAGCCCCGCAAAATGATTGAGTATTATTGCGGATTGGTATTATGTAAAATGCTAAAGGAGTTCAGCGATTAAGCCCAACGTGATTACTTAGCACTGTGTACAATACTAATCTACTTTGCTGGTGAAGTCATAGTCGTGTGTGAGCCTGAATATAGAAGGGGAAGCGTGTATTTCACATCGCTATCAAGTCTAAAGTACGCATATATTGCTAGCCTAAATATATAATGTTTAAACGAATCAGCTACGGTTTTTTTAAGGCCTTATAAGATCGCTGTATGCATATAGAAAAACTTATTTAAGCTGGGCTGAAAAGTGACTATGGTCTTTATTTTAGCTATTAGATGATTTTGCAGAATATATTATAGAAATGATATTTATTGAGTAAAAACAAGTAGGATCAAAAACGCCAACTCAAGGTTGGCGTTTTAATTATGAGGCTAAAGGTGATTATTAAACTTTAGGGCCTGCATTTTTAATTTCTTCAGATACGTCGTATTTTGCGAAATTTTCTGTGAAATCAGCGGCTAGTTTAGCTGCATATTCAGCATACTTAGCTTTGTCTTCCCATGTATTGATTGGGTTAAGTAGCTTACTATCTACGCCTGGTACTGCAACTGGTACGTCTAGATTTAGCACGTCAATGTGTTGAGTTTCAACACCTGCTAATTTTCCAGATACGATTGCGTCAACAACAGCACGTGTTGTTGGAATATCGAAACGCTTACCAATACCGTAAGGACCCCCTGTCCAGCCTGTATTAACTAGGTAAACTTTAGCGCCGAACTCACGTACACGCTTCATTAGAAGTTCTGCGTAGACACCTGCAGGACGTGGGAAGAAAGGTGCGCCAAAACAGGTTGAAAATGTAGATTCGATGTCACTGGTAGAGCCAATTTCTGTAGAGCCTACTTTTGCAGTGTAACCACTTAAGAAGTGGAATGCTGCAGCTTCTTCGGTTAGTACAGATACTGGAGGAAGGACACCACTTACATCACATGTTAAGAATACAACCGCTTTAGGCTCGCCTGCACGATTTTCAACTTTGCGTTTTTCAACATGCTCCAGTGGGTAAGCTGCACGGCTATTTTGAGTTAGGCTGGTATCATTAAAATCAGGAACGCGATTTTCATCAAGTACGACATTTTCTAAGATGGTTCCAAAACGGATAGCATCCCAAATAACGGGTTCGTTCTTTTGTGAAAGGTCGATACATTTAGCGTAACAACCACCTTCGATATTAAATACGCTACCAGGTGCCCAACCATGCTCGTCATCACCGATTAAGAAGCGAGTTGGATCGGCTGATAACGTTGTTTTACCTGTACCAGATAAACCAAAGAATAACGCAGAATCGCCTGCTTCGCCTACGTTAGCAGAACAGTGCATTGGTAATACACCTTTCGCTGGTAGTAGGAAGTTTTGCACAGAGAACATCGATTTTTTCATTTCACCCGCGTAGCGCATGCCAGCAAGTAACACCTTACGTTGTGCAAAGTTAATAATAACTGTGCCATCGCTATTGGTACCATCGCGTTCTGGATCACATACAAACGAAGGTACATTCATTACTTGCCACTGAGGGAAGTCTGCTTTGTTGTATGATTCTGGTTGGATGAACATGTTTTTAGCGAAGATATGGTGCCAAGCAGTTTCTGTTGTTACAACCACTGGAAGATAGTGCTCTGGATCAGCGCCAACTTCAAGGTGAGAGATAAAGTGGTCATTGCTTTGCACATGTGCTTCTACACGTGCCCATAACGCGTCAAACTTATCTGCATCGAATGGGCGATTTACATTACCCCATTGGATTTCATTTTCAGTACTTGATTCTTGAACAATAAAACGATCTTTTGGAGAACGACCGGTACGACGACCAGTGTTAGCTACAAAAGCACCATTGGCGGCTAAAGTCCCTTCGCCACGGCTGATAGCGTGTTCGACAAGTTCAGCTGCAGTTAGATCGACAAAACGGGTAGCGCTTGAAGTCATGTTTATACCTAAATTGTGTGAGATTGAACGGGATAGCTCTGGGTCTTAGTAACCTTTAAGCTGCAATTATAGTAACAGATGGATTAAGGATATTCGAGCTTATAAACACCGTAAAAACATATAAATTAAGGAAAAAACATGAATAATTTCAATGATACCGGTGTCATGAAAAATGCTCAGCTTGTGATACCGGTGTCATTTTTTAGGCACAAAAAAGCCATAAAAAATTATGGCTATTTTGTGCTGTGTTTTATAAAAGTAGATTAGTTAAATATACTTTTTATATCTTGCTCGTTAAACACATAATCTTTTAAACAGTAATGGCAGCTAATTTTAATCTCACCATTTTTTTCAACATCGTCCAAAAGCGCTTGTTGGCCAACATTAACTAAAGCCGTCATCGTTTTTTCGCGGTTACAGCCACATTTAAATTGAATTGGTTGAGGATCAAATACTCGCGGATTATCTTCATGATAAAGACGCGTTAAAATAGTATTGGCATCGAGCTCTAATAGCTCTTCATCTTTAATGGTATTGCTGAGTGCTTCTAAGTGAGCAAAATCTTCAATCGACTTTTGTTTATCAACAGGTAGCACTTGTAAAAATAGCCCACATGCTTTGGCGCTTCCCTCTGTGGTGTCGGTTGCAAACCAAAGGCGCGTTTTTAATTGTTCAGATTGCTCAAAATAGCTTTCTATACATTCACTTAAGGTATCATGCTCTAAAGGCACTATACCTTGGTAACGCTCCCCTTGCGTTGGAGTAATAGTGATAACCATGTAACCTTGGCCTATAAGCTCTCTAACTGTTGACCCTGTCACTTCACTTTGAAGTCGTGCTATGCCACGCATATTTTGTTGGTCGTCACCGTTAATAACGGCATATTTTACCGGCCCATCACCTTGTAGTTGAACGGCAATTTCGCCTTCAAACTTTAATGTTGCTGTTAATAAACAGGTTGCAACAAGCAGCTCACCTAGTAATGCTTTAACGGGCTCTGGGTAATTGTGTTTAGCAATCATTTCATTGTAAGCGTTGTCTATTTGTACGAGTTCGCCACGAACATCGAGATTGTCGAATAAATAGCGATGAAGTAAATCTTGTTGCATGAGCGGCTATACCTAACTTGATTTCATTTTTAAAAGTTCGCGTCTTTGCTTTTTATCAGGCTTTTTAACCGGATGAGGTGCAAAGAAGCTGTTATTTTTGCGTGCGATAGTATTTTCTTCACGCTTAGCAATACTTGCATCAGATTCTTGATACAAGGTCTGTGCAATGGGGGCGCTTTGGCGCTTTTCAAGTATATTTAATACTGTGACAGTTTTTTCATCAACGCCTTGGGCTAGCTTTATAACTGCGCCAATTTCTACAATTTTGCTGGCCTTACTACGTTGACCATTATAATGTACTTTGCCGCCTTGTACCATTTCGCGTGCTATTGCTCGCGTCTTATAAAATCGAGCAGCCCATAACCATTTATCTAACCTGACTTTAAGTTCGCTCGAGTTTTCTGAGTTGTCGTTGAGTTTAGCTTTCTTTGTCATGGAACATCTCTAGTAAATTCGGTTATTAGCTAAATTACCATGAAATAGGTATGCCATGAAGTTATAGCTTGATTCTGTAACTAATGAGGAAGATAAATTAATCTGTTTACAAAGTTTAATATTAGCGTGCTTGTTGAATGAAAAATGAAAAGGTACTATGGCTAGGTGATTTCGCTATAAATTAAAATAAGAACACTACTTATGGAACAGCACGTTCAACAATTTAAACTGCTATTAAACCGTTTGCCACACGCTAAATTAAGCGTGTTAGTTATGGTTTTAGTTATTGTTTATATTGCATTTTTGTCATCAAAGCTCGTTTGGCTTTTATGGCCGCACCCAGTAACAACTCCTCTTGCTCCCAGTAGCTACTCTAGTCAAGTCACGGGCGGCAATAACCAGTCTGTCGATTCGATTATTGGGCAATTTTTATTTGGTAAAGTAAATGTAACAAAAAACACCAATACTGCCCCCCAAGCCAAAGTTATTAATAATGCCCCTGAAACGCGCTTAAGTATAAATTTAACCGGTATTGTTGCTGTGAGTAATGATGATAAAGCGGGGATGGCCATTATTGAATCGCAAGGTCGCCAGGCGAGTTACTTAGTTGAAGATGTTATTCAAGGGACACGTGCAAAGGTATCGCAAATACTCCCAGACCGCGTCATTTTAGATGTAAGCGGCCGCTTTGAAACCTTAATGCTTGATGGGCTCGACTTTACCAAAACGGTGTCTATGCCGGTACTAGCCGCGCGAGATGAGCCTGAGATGGGGCCGTTAGCACCTTCATCGCAAAGTGAAGAGCAGATAGATGCGACTGCCAACCTTGAAGTAAAAGAAGCATTAATAGAAACCCGCGAAGAGCTTTTAGAAGAGCCTGGTAAATTATTTGATTACATACGTGTTGCCCAAGCTATGAATGATGGGGAACTTATAGGTTACCGTTTGAGTCCAGGTAAAGAGCCTGAATTATTTAAACAAATGGGATTACAAAATAACGATTTGGCCGTGGCAATTAACGGCTATCAATTAACTGATTTAAAACAGGCTATGGCAGCAATGAATGAGCTGCGAAATAGTACCGATGCAACTATCACCATAGAGCGTGATGGTGAGCAAATCGATGTGCTTTTTAGTCTGCAATAACTTAGCTTTGGAGTTTTAACATAATGGTTCAGGTGCTACACCTCAAAAAAATTAAAAAAGGGTTAGCTAAGTATGCGGCACTTTTTTTAGCGGCAAGTCTCTCTATGTCGGTTGCTGCTGTTGAATATGCTGCTAACTTTAAGGGCACAGATATTAATGAGTTTATTAATATTGTGGGCAAAAACCTTAATAAAACCATCATTATTGATCCTAACGTGCGTGGCAAAGTTAATGTGCGCAGTTATGAGTTAATGGATGAGGCACTTTATTATCAATTCTTTTTAAATGTATTAGAAGTTTACGGCTATTCAGCTGTTGAAATGGATAACAACATTATAAAAATAGAAAAAAGTTCAGATGCTAAAAAATCCAATGTACCGTTAATTACAACGGACAGCGATGCAGCTGGCGATATGATGATCACTCGGGTTGTGCGAGTTAAAAATGTCAGCGTTCAAGAATTAGGCCCTTTGGTTCGCCAGTTTAGTGACCAAAAAGATGGTGGGCATGTTGCTAACTTTAATGCCGCTAACGTGATGATGCTAACAGGACACGCAGCCTCAGTTAATCGTTTGGTAGAAATTATTCGCTCCGTTGACCAAGCGGGTGATAAGCGCGTTGATATTGTAAAACTTAAATATGCAACAGCTGATGATGTGGTATCGGTAGTTGATAATATTTATAAAGACAGTGGCAAGGGCAGCGTTCCTGAGTTTTTAATTCCTAAAGTTGTGGCTGATGGCCGAACTAATAGCGTGATTGTGAGTGGTGAAGGTCAAGCTCGTACCCGCGCCATTGAGCTTATTAAACGTCTCGACGGCGAACTTGAAAGCCAAGGTAATACCAAAGTATTTTACCTAAACTACGCAAAGGCAGAAGATTTAGTCAAAGTACTTCAAGGTGTGAGTAAATCGCTGGCAGAGGATTCAAAAGGCGGAGCAACCAACAATGCGCGTAGTAGTAATAGAAACGACACGAGTATTGAAGCACATCCTGATTCAAATTCTTTAGTGATCACCGCTCAGCCAGATACGATGCGTTCACTTGAATCGGTTATTGAGCGTTTAGATATTCGCCGTGCACAAGTATTAGTAGAAGCCATTATTATTGAAGTGATGGAAGGTGATGGCGTTAACTTTGGCCTGCAATGGATTTCAGAGCAAGGTGGGATGCTACAATTTAATAATGGTACAACAGTACCTGTTGGTTCGTTAGCCGTAGCGGCAGAACAAGCCCGTGATAAAACGGTGACTAAAAATATCATTGGTACTGAATCAGGTACTGTCACCAAATATGATGAAACAACTGAAGGTGACTACGGCCCACTAGCCTCATTACTCGGTGGTATTAATGGCTTAGCCATGGGGGTAATTAAAAATGACTGGGGCGCAATTGTTCAAGCGGTTTCAACCGACACTAATTCGAATATTCTAGCGACTCCATCTATTACTACAATGGATAACGAAGAAGCATCTATTTTAGTTGGTCAAGAAGTGCCAATCATTACTGGTTCGCAAACAGGTAGTAACAACGAAAATCCATTTCAAACGGTTGAGCGCCAAGAGGTGGGTATTAAACTTAAAGTAACCCCTCAAATTAATGATGGTTCAGCGGTGCAGTTGACCATAGAGCAAGAAGTTTCAAGTGTTAGTGGCGCAACAGCAGTCGATATTTCGGTGAACAAGCGCGCAATTAAAACTACTGTAATGGCCGATGATGGCGGTATGGTGGTATTGGGCGGCTTGATTGATGAAGATGTACAAGAGAGCGTTTCAAAAGTGCCACTATTAGGCGACATTCCTATTTTAGGCCACTTGTTTAAGTCAACTAATACAACAAAGCGAAAACGTAATCTAATCGTGTTTATTAGACCGACCATTATTCGCGATGGCGTTAGTATGAATAAGCTCAGCTTTAGTAAATATAACTTTATTCGCGGTGAGCAATTTAAAAAGCGTGAAGATGGCATTAACTTAATGCCAATGTCTGATACGCCTATTTTACCTGAGTGGAATGACGAATTAGTGTTACCACCTACGTACGAAGAGCATTTACGCAAACAAAATGCACAAGAGCGTAACAATGACTAATGCGATAGAAGATATTAATCAAGACGTTGTTCATCCAGCTGCACATAACAACGATGAAATGCTTGAACAAGAGGATTTAATTGAGCTGCCTGCAAAGCGTTTGCCGTTTTCATATGCAAGGCGGGTGGGTGCGTTACTTAGTAAACATAAGGATAACCGAGTTGTTTACTACCGTGGCGAGTTGGATATTGATGTATTGCTAGAAGTGCGCCGCATTGCAGGACATGGCTTCACACTAGAGCAACTAGAAGATGATAAATTTGAGTTATTACTAGAAGCATCGTATCAACGTGACAGCTCAGAAACTCAGCAAATGATGGAAGACATTGGTAACGAGGTTGATTTATTCTCGCTGGCTGATGAGCTTCCTCAAACTGAAGATTTACTTGCTGGTGATGACGACGCGCCTATTATCAAACTCATTAATGCCATGTTGAGTGAGGCGATTAAGGAAGGCGCATCTGATATCCACATTGAAACGTTTGAACAAGAACTGGTTATTCGTTTTCGAGTGGATGGTGTACTCAAAGAAGTTTTAAAACCTAATCGTAAATTAGCCTCTTTGCTGGTATCGCGTATTAAAGTAATGGCCAAACTCGATATTGCAGAAAAACGTATACCGCAAGATGGCCGTATTAGTTTACGTATTGCAGGGCGTGCAGTAGATGTGCGTGTATCGACTATGCCATCGAGCTTTGGTGAGCGAGTCGTATTGCGTTTGCTTGATAAAAACAATGCGCGTTTAAACCTTGAAGATTTAGGCATGACCGCGAAAAACCGAGAGCTATTTGCTGATTTAATTAGTAAGCCTCACGGTATAATCTTAGTTACAGGCCCTACAGGCTCTGGTAAAAGTACCACGCTTTATGCAGGTATGAGCCAAATTAACTCGCGGGATCGCAATATTTTAACGGTTGAAGATCCAATCGAGTACGAAATTCCTGGCATTGGCCAAACACAGGTTAATACCAAGGTTGATATGACTTTTGCCCGTGGCCTACGCGCTATTTTACGTCAAGATCCTGATGTAGTTATGGTCGGTGAAATACGAGATTTAGAAACAGCCCAAATTGGTGTGCAAGCATCGCTGACTGGTCACTTAGTTATGTCTACATTGCATACTAATACCGCCTCAGGTGCAATTACCCGTATGGAAGATATGGGTGTTGAGCCATTCTTATTATCGTCATCATTACTCGGCGTATTGTCACAGCGCTTAGTACGTACCTTATGCAATAGCTGTAAAGAAGGGCATATTGCAGATGAGCGTGAATGTGAATTACTCGGCGTACCGTTTGATAATGCTCCGACGATTTACCGCGCGGTAGGGTGTGAAGAGTGTAACTTTAACGGTTATCGTGGTCGTACAGGTATTCACGAATTATTAGTCGTTGATGAAACTATTCGTGAAATGATCCACAGCGGTAAAGGTGAGCAAAGCGTAGAGAAATATATTCGTAAACGCAGCCCAAGTATTCGTCAAGATGGCTGCAGCCGCGTACTTGCGGGTAAAACAACGCTTGAAGAAGTATTACGCGTAACCCGTGAGGAAGGCTAACAATGGCGGCGTTTGAATACCGTGCATTAGATGGCCGGGGAAAAGAAAAAAAAGGAATTTTAGAAGCGGATACAGCAAAGCAAGTTCGCCAACTTTTACGCGATCAAAAGCTAACCCCCCTCGAGGTCGTGCCAGCTGCTCAAGATGATAAACAAGTTCGAGGTCAAAAAGCGCCATTATTAGGCTCTTTATTTAAGCCGACAATATCAACGTCAGATCTTGCTTTGATTACACGTCAACTTGCGACCCTAATTCAGTCAGCCTTACCCGTTGAGGGTGCCGTGATGGCGGTTGCTGAGCAGTGTGAAAAACCACGGCTAAAACGTATGTTAATGTCTGTGCGCTCTAAAGTGGTGGAAGGGTATACGCTTGCTGATGGGATGAGTGAATTTCCGCATGTATTTGACGATTTATACCGTGCAATGGTGGCCGCAGGTGAAAAGTCAGGTCACTTAGATCAAGTACTTAACAGATTGGCTGATTACACCGAGCAACGCCAACATATGCGTAGCCAAATTACGCAAGCGATGGTGTATCCCATTATTTTGGTCGTGTTCGCTATTGGTATTGTTTCAGTATTATTAGGTACTGTGGTGCCTAAAATACTAAAAACGTTTGAAAAAACCAAACAAGTATTACCTTGGACAACCGAATGGGTCATGGCGGGTAGTCATTTTGTACAAAATTATTGGTTTGTTAGTTTATTAGCGATCACGGCGATTGCTATTGGAATTAAATACGCACTTAAAAAACCTAAAGTACGGTTTTGGTGGGATGCAAAAGTATTAAATATGCCAGGCATAGGTAAGGTTGCCAGAGGGATTAACACGGCGCGCTTTGCCCGTACATTAAGTATTTTATCGTCAAGCTCAGTGCCGCTACTTGAAGGAATGCGTATTTCAGGCGGGGTGTTGGTTAACGAAAAAATAAAGCAAGCAGTGGCTGATGCCGCAGAAAGAGTCAGTGAAGGGGCGAGTCTTCGTGCTTCACTACAGCAAACTAAGTTGTTTCCACCAATGATGCTACATATGATAGCCAGTGGTGAAAAGTCCGGTGAACTTGAGCAAATGTTAGAGCGTGCTGCTAACAATCAAGATCGCGAGTTTGAAAGTATGGTTAATGTGTCATTAAAATTATTGGAACCGGCAATGATTGCCTCTATGGCAGTGATTGTGCTTTTCATAGTAATGGCAATTTTGCAGCCAATTATGGCAATGAACAAGGCCGTAGGTCTTTAAGTATTTTTTATATTAATGATTTAAACAAATCATTTTTGCTTAGTGTTTTTAGAATAACGAGGTAATAACGTGAATAAACAATCAGGTTTTTCTTTATTAGAAGTCATGGTGGTACTGGTTATCATCGGGATGATCATGTCGATTGTGGCACCTAATATTATGGGCCAGCAAGAAGAAGCGGCTATTGATAAAGCGCATTTAGATATTCAGCAGTTAGAAGATGCTATGAGTTTGTACAAGCTTAAAAATAAAAGCTACCCAAGTACAGAGCAAGGTTTAGAGGCTTTAGTAACAAAAACCAGTATTGAGCCCATTCCAAAGCGTTTTCCTGATGGTGGTTTTATTAGCAAGTTACCAGAAGATCCATGGGGTAATAATTACCAATTAATCAGCCCTGGAGAAATAGGTAAATTTGATATCTTTTCGATGGGTCCAGATGGCGAACCAGCCACCGAAGATGACATTGGTAATTGGGATGAAGATAAGCAGTAATGACCAATAACTTTACCATGCACTTAAACATAATACATTGGGGCTTGCCATGCAGGTAAGCCCTAAGCACCTGAGTGCAAAGCATTATGGTTTTAGTTTAATAGAAATTTTAGTGGTATTGGTGATCATCGCCTTTGCCACCAAAATGGTGGTATACAGCTTAGATGGCGGCGCTGAAGAAGCGTTAGACAAGCAAGCAAATAGGCTGCATACCACCATTAATGCCGCATCGGAATTTGCGGTGCTTAATCAAATAGAATTAGGCCTTTTAGTTGAGCAAAATACGCTTGAATTTTTAGTTTTTGATGGCGAAAAATGGATTAGCTTTGATCGTGAAGCTTTATTTAAGCCAATTGAGATCGAACCTCAATTTAAATTAACACTTAATCTTGAAGACCTACCTTGGGCACAAGATAACTTACTAGAGCAGTCAAATTGGCGTGAGCTAATGAGTGGTAATAATGAAGACAGTTTATTAGAGCTTAAAAAGTTAAAAGTACCGCAAGTACTTATTTTATCCTCTGCCGATGTAAGTGCGTTTCAGCTCATGCTTGAATTAAAAGATCAGCCAGAGCCGGTGTACTTTATTGAAGGTAAATTTGCAGCCCCAGTCGATTTTCGTCGAGAGCCCCAATAATGAAAAAATACCACGGGTTTACATTATTAGAAGTCTTAGTTGCACTGAGTATTTGTGCCATGGCGGGTATTGCGGCAATGCAAGCAACCGGTGAGCATATTCATCACTTATCAAGTATTGAAGAACAAACGTATGGCTCATGGGTCGCTGAGAATGTATTGGTAGCACAACGAACGAAAGGCGAAAAATGGCAAGGTAAAAATGGTACCCGCGGCAGTGAGATGATGGCGGGTATTGAATGGTTTTGGCGCCAAGATGTTGTGCCCACTGCCGACAAGAGCTTTGTAAAAGTCACTATTAATGTGTTTACGGATGATAAGTACGAAAATTCAATTTATGAGTTAAGCACTTACTTAAATAAAGGTAAGCTTTAAGTGAAGCAGCGCGGTTTTACATTATTAGAAGTGATGGTGGCACTAGGTGTGTTGGCGTTTGTGATTATGGCCACCCACCAAATACTTGATACCACAACGCGAGCTAAACAAGCATCAGATGAAAAAATTGCTGAACTAAATGGGTTACAAACAGCCTTCAGGCTAATGGATCAAGACTTTAGCCAAATGACTAAACGCCAAGTGCGTAATGAAGCTGGAGATTTTCAAGAGGGATACTTACTTGCTGGACGCTACATTTTAGAAAGCCAGCTTGATGGTATTGCCTTTGTACGTGATGGTTGGATGAATCCCATTAACTTACTCCCTCGCTCAGAGTTACAAGCTGTTGGTTATCGCGTCATTGATGACAAGTTAGAACGCGTATATCGCATTTATGTCGATCAACTCGATAATATGGAGCCTCGTAGCCAAGTTATTTTAGCCGCAGTCGAAGAGCTTAAATTTGAGTTTTTAGATGGTAGCGGTAAGTGGCAAGAAGACTGGCAAATTAAGGCATTACCTAAAGCCGTTGCGGTAACTATAAAGCAAATGGATGCGGAGCCTATCAGGCGTGTGTTTTTAGTGCCAGGACTCGGTAAAGAGCTACCTAAACCAGTAACTGAGGGGACTAACCCGTCGCAACCTAATGGCCGGGGTACGCCTTGATGAACCAACAATCTTCGCGCGGCGCGGCTTTGGTTATTGTGTTATTTATTGTAGCGCTTGCAGCTATTTTAGCCGTTGAAATGAGTGCTAATTTAATGGTGCAAGTACAAAGAAGTACCAATTTACAAAGTCAGCAACAAGCGAAATGGTATGCCTATGGTGCTGAAGAGCTAGCAATTAAAGGTTTAATTCAAAGTAAAAAAGACGATCCTGAAAAAACCACATTAGCGCAGCCCTGGGCAAAGCAAGGCGATGTAAAGTACCCTGTTGAGAACGGCACTTTAAGCGGCCAGTTGACTGATTTACAAGCGTGTTTAAATTTAAACGCGCTTGGGGTTGAGCCAGACCCAAATAGCGGTAATAAAACTAACCCAGCACATAAAGCGTTGTTTGCTATTTTAGAAAATATAGATGATTTACCCAGTGATGAATCAGAAGAAGGGATGGCCGACAGTGTGTTTGATTGGCTTGATGAGAACAGTATAACCTATCGCTCTGGTGCCGAAGAGGGGGAGTATTTATCTCGTCAGTTTCCATATATGACGGCTAATAGCTTATTTGCATCGGTGTCTGAACTGCGTTTAATTAAAGGGTTTAATCCTTTGGTTATGGAAAAAGTGCTGCCTTTTGTCTGTGTGATCCCAGGTAGTACGTTACTTTCAATTAATGTTAATACAGTCACTGAAGAGCAAGCTTTATTGCTCAGTGGCCTAATAGACGAACTGAGTGTTTCGGGTGCTCAAGCGGTAATTGCAGCGCGACCTGAAAATGGCTTTGATAATATTGAAGAGTTTTTTGAGTCTGTTAAACAACAAGGCGGCAAAAATATCAAAGCAGTAGAAAAGCTTTTTAGTTTAAAAAGTGAATATTTTAAATTACAAACGCAGGCAAAATTTGTTGATTTGCGTTTTTCGATGACCACATTACTGTATGCCAGCAATGGCGAGGTAACGATACTGGCGCGAAAATTTGGAGGCGTACAGTGACAGAGATACTGTTGATCCGCACGGGTCAAACCGAACAAGACTTGCTTAACTGGTTAATATACTCACCACAAGAACAAGAAATAATAGCCAGTGGCGAGTTACAAAATGCCAGCCAGTTAAGTGAACTAACTGAAAAAGCATCAACCCGAGAGCTCGTGGTACTTTTACCATGTGACCAAGTGCAATTAAAAACGGTGATACTGCCAACTAAATGGAACCGTAAGCTAGAGCAAGCACTGCCTTATATGCTCGAAGAGGATATTGCCTGTGATATAGACGATATCTATATAGCGCTAGGGGAGCCGACAATGGTTGAAGCGCAGCATGCAATTAGGGTTGCGCTAATGAATCGCGATTGGTTTGAGCACTGGTTAGAGGTGTTTGAGCAACACCAGCTCACTGCTCATAAAATAGTGCCGGATGGCTTGTTATTGCCCAGTGCAGAAGAGCCTTGTGTAGCGGCAATTGAGCTCAACAAGCAATGGCTATTTAAAAAAGGTGACTGGCATATCGGTGCGGTTGAAAGCAGCTGGTTAAAGGAATATCTAACGGCTTTAGGTAACCCTGATATAAAACATTACAGCCCTGCAGAGCAATTTCCTGAAACGCTTACCTTGCATCCGCAAACCAGTGATTATGAGCTGCCGTTAGCATTATTTGCTAAGCAGTTAGATCAGCTTAAATTTAATTTGCGTCAAGGGCCTTACACGATTAAAAAGAAAACGGCTTTATGGTGGGGTTACTGGAAAAGTGCCACCATAATTAGTGTTATTGCTTTGCTATCGAGTGTGGCTATTAAAGCGGTTGAATTACATCAGCTTAATTCGCAGCTTGAGGTAGCTAAATCACAAGTAGTAGAGCGATTTCAAAAAGCCTTTCCAGGCACGCGGGTGCGCCCTCACTTAATTAAAAATCAAATACAGGGAGCACTGGATAAAGTGCAAGGTACGAGCGATGCTGGCTTTTTAGATTTAACCAGCAAGCTGGTGAGTGTATTTTCACAAGTGAGCGAATTTACACCGCAAACCTTACGTTTTGATAAGCGCCGTAATGAATTACGTATTCGTGCTCGTGCAAAAGACTTTCAAACCTTTGGTAAGGTTAAAGCCATTCTTGAGCAGCAAGGTGTGACTGTTGAGCAGGGGTCGTTAAATAATGATGGTGATTATATCGTCGGCGAAATTAGACTGCGAGGTGCACAATGAAACAGCAGTTCATGAAATATTGGGGTTCATTAAAAGAACAAGAGCAGCAGTTAATAATGGTTGCGGGTGGTGTATTTATTATTTTTGTTTTGGTAATGGGTATATTTAGACCCTTAAATACGGCAATAGAAAATGCGCAACAATCACAAATAAAACAACAAGAATTGCTAGCATGGGTAGACGACAGTATCGTTAAACTTAAAGCAGCAGGTAAAGCGCAAGCGGTGAGCAATCAAAACCTCAGCCAAATAGTGAATAATACGCGCGGTCGTTACAGCATTAATATTAGTAAAATGCAGCCAAATGATAATTCACTTCGTTTAACACTCGACTCAGTGGAGTTTAATCAATTAATCCAATGGATTGACGAGCTGGTTAATCAGCATGGTTTAAGCGTAGAAAATTTAGATTTAAGCCAAGATGATAAATCCGGTTATGTACGCGTTAGCCGTTTAGTATTAGAGAAGTAGTTAATGAAAAAAATAATAATTTTATCCATCGTTTTTGTAATTAGCTTTCTTGTTTTTAGCGTTATTAAATTGCCCGCTGCAGTGGCTTTAAATTTTGCTAAACCTTACTTACCTGCGCAGTTAGAGGTAGGGCAAACTTTTGGTACGCTATGGCAAGGTCAAATAATGCAGCTTCGCTTTCAAGGTGAACAGTTGAACAATGTACGTTGGGATATATCAGGCTGGTCAATCTTTAAAGCTCAAGTAAATACTAACTTACGTTTTGGTAATCCTCGCGAACGTGATGACATTTCTGGGTATGCAGATATTAGCTATTCTCTCACAAATGACGAACTTAAAATAACCGACACAGTAGTCCGATCAACGGTTGAGCGTGCTATGCAGCGCATTGATTTACCGTTACCGGTTACTGCTAAAGGACGCGTTATTTTAGAGCTCGATGAGTACGTTTCAGGCGCTCCTTATTGCCAATCATTACAAGGTGAAATAGCCAGCCCTGATATTGATGTGCAAGGGCTAACTGGCTGGTTTAATATAGGCGATTTAAGCGGTAAGTTAAGTTGTAAGTCGGGCGATGTAGCCATACTTATCGAGCCAAATAATAGATTAGGGTTAGAGGCTGATGCTACACTAAAAGCCAATTTTGATTTTAAAGTAGCGGGATATGTTAAACCTGATCTCACTTTACCGAAAGAAGTTCATGACGCGGTGAAGTTTTTAGGTAGACCAGATAACCAAGGTCGGTATCCACTTAAATTTTAATATTTTATAAAAAAGAGTTTTAATGCAAATACCTCAGTTTACTGAGCAGCACGCCAAACTGCTCAGCGAGTTTTTAACTACCCAGCCTGGCGCTATGAGCCTTATTCAAAGCCAAGGTTATTTATTTGGCACTATTTGTTCACCTGAGCCATTAGAAGTACATCAATGGTTAGAGCAAATTCTACCTAATACCGCGAATGACCTTGATGAAGACATGTTGTTTTTGTTTATGGCATTACATCACCAAGTAAGTGAACAAGTATTTGAACTTGGTTATAAGTTACCCGCTGAGTTTGACCTTGAGTTTTGTCAGCAGTGGTCTGCAGGTTTTTTAACTGCAAGCCAAACGTATACTCATAAGTTACTCCAGAGTGAGCAACTAGATATTCAATACAAGCAAGCGCTTGAAAGTGCACAGGCGACTCTTAGCTTTTTTGCATTAGATAAACCAACGATTGCACAGATTGCACAGCAAAATAATATCGATGAATTACATTTGTGTGCGCAGCAGTATGAATTAATGGGCGACTTTGCGTTAGGTTTTGCTGAACTTATAGAAATTGTCGCGCTTAATAGTGGTTTGTATACCGATGAAGGGTGGGATGAATAAGTAGGTAAAGCCTTAAGCGCCAATCTCTAATTCAATATCAGTGCAACCTTGTTTGCACTGTATTACTCCCTTACCAGGTTCGCTGGTGGCTAAATTTAACGTTAATACACCCTGGCAATGCTCACATTTAAGTGTTTTACCTTGTGCCAACTGCTTAAGCATAGTGCGGTGCTTGTGAAATGAGTTACTTGCTTTTTTATTTAATCCAGAAAAATCCATTATTTCACTCTCGCTTGCGCTAATGACTCTTTGATAATGCGACATACCGTTGTTAAACGTTCTGAATAAAAGTAGAGGTTTAGATCGCCTTGACGACAATAGCGTAGTTCAAACAACTTTACTGACTCATCATTGGTAAAGGTTTTATCAATATAGTCTTCTTCGGATCTTGAAAGTGCTAACTGTTTATTGATTTTGTTTCTTGTCATGGTTGCGACAGGAAAACGATCGACTTTAGTTGTGCTGCTTAACAAGCCTATACCATCACCGAGTAAGCGCTCACGAGGCTCTTTTACCAAGGGGTGATCAATGGTAAAAAATGCTAGGATCACAACCACTAGTATAAAAAATTTCTTCATAAATACACAAACCTTGATCCAAACAACACGTTAGTAGCCGGCAAGTGTAATAAAATACATCTTAAAAGCAAGTCACAAGTTGAATAAATTATTAGCAATCTAGTCAGTAATTTTAGCCAATATGCGTATAATAAGGGGAGTAATTAGATATTTCTGAAATATCTGAAAGTATACAAGTGCGACCTAAAGCGTATTATGTTTAGCATGTAAGTTGCTACACTTAGGCGAAAAGTACAAAAAGATTGCTGAATTTTTATTTCCTAGCGGCGTTGAGGAACTTCAATGGATAAGCAAATTAAAGTAAAAAACATACCAACAGAGGTTAAGATCCAAAAACCCGATCTGAGCCGTCAAGAAGATAGATTTAACCCACGCAACCGTATTTATGTGCGCGCTGTTTCAGGGCTCCATCAATTACTAAGACAACGTATTGGCTTTTTAGGCATGCTGGCGTTTATGTTATTGCCATGGATCAACTTTAACGGTCAACAAGCTGTTTTATTTGAGCTAATGGAGCAAAAATTTAATATTTTTGGCTTAACCCTGTGGCCACAAGATTTCACCATTCTTGCATTTATATTTATGCTAGCAGCGTTTGCCTTATTTCTGGTTACCACTTTTTATGGTCGAGTGTGGTGTGGCTATACATGTCCGCAAACAGTATGGACCTTCATTTTTATTTGGTTTGAAGAAAAGTTTGAGGGCAGCGCTAACCAACGTAAAAAGTTAGATCAACGGCCGATGGATTTTGACAAGTTCTGGCGTAAAACGGCTAAGCACACTAGTTGGGTATTATTTTCTTTATATACTGCGTTAACGTTTGTTGGTTACTTCACGCCTATTCGCGAACTACTGCCTGAATTTGTTACCTTTAATGTAGGCGGTTATGCCTTAGTTAGTATCATTGTATTTACTATTTGTACTTATGGTAACGCTGGGTGGATGCGAGAAATTATGTGTTTACATATATGCCCGTATTCACGTTTTCAGTCAGCAATGTTTGATAAAGACACCTTTACTGTAAGCTATGATGAAACTCGTGGTGAAAACCGAGGGCCACGTTCTCGTAAACAAGACCCTAAAGAGTTAGGTTTAGGTGACTGTATTGACTGTAACTTGTGTGTGCAGGTTTGCCCAACCGGGATTGATATTCGTAATGGTTTGCAATATGAGTGCATAAACTGTGGCGCTTGTATTGATGCCTGTGACGGCGTAATGGATAAAATGAATTACCCTCGAGGCCTTATCTCTTACACCACCGAGCGTAATTTAGAAACACCGGAGAATAAAACCCATCCGCTGCGTCCAAAGCTGATTGGTTACAGTGTTATTTTAATCTTACTTACCGGTGCGCTGGTTGCTAATATCGCCATGCGTAAAACCATGGACTTTGATATTATTCGCGACCGCAATCAGTTGTATCGTGTCGATTTTAATGGTTTAGTTGAAAACACCTATACCTTAAAAGTAATTAACAAAGCACAATACGAGCAAACATTCTCTATTGATGTAACAGGGTTAGATAATTATAAATACTTAGGTGATACTACCTTTACAGTAAACGCTGGTGAATCGCATAATGTACCGCTATCACTGGTAATGGATCCTTATGATTTAAAAGCGCCAATGACCGAGTTTAACTTTGTGTTGTCGCCAATAAACGAGCCCGATAATAAAATATCGCAGCCAAGCAACTTTTTTAAAGCGCGATAAAGAGTCTGTATTAAAAGACGAACACTGATATTAACAAAAAAGCGGGATATTCCCGCTTTTCTTTTATATAAGAAGTATATGAGTAAATTTAGCTTTATTGACTTAACCCCAGATCTTATTTTGGATGCCATAGAAAGCGTGGATATTTATGCTGAGTCAGGGTTGCTAGCGCTGAATAGCTACGAAAATCGGGTGTATCAATTTGTAGCCGAGGGTGCAAAGCGTTACGTTGTTAAGTTTTATCGGCCTGAGCGCTGGAGCAAAGCGCAAATTCAAGAGGAACATGATTTTGCTTTTGAACTGGCTGCCGCAGAAGTACCGGTGGTGGCGCCAATAAAGCATAATGGGCAAAGCTTATTTGAACACCAAGGGTATTTATTTACTTTATTCCCAAGTGTAGGCGGGCGTTTATTTGAAGTCGATAACTTAGATCAGCTTGATGTATTAGGGCGTTTAATTGGTCGCATGCACCAAGTAGCCAAAACGAAACCCTTTACCCAAAGACCCACCGTTACCTGTGATGAATATTTAGATACAGCTAAAGTTCATTTACAAAAAAGTAAGTTAGTCCCTATGGGATTAGAGACTTCCTTTTACACTATTTTAGATTTAGTCATTGCTCAAACTCAACAGCAATATAAAAATGTAGAAGGCATTCGCTTACATGGTGACTGCCATGCTGGTAATATCCTATGGGCAGGAGATGCATTAATGTTTGTTGATTTAGACGATAGCCGTCAAGGTCCTGCAATTCAAGATTTATGGATGATGCTCAGTGGCGATCGACAAACACAGCTGTTACAGTTAGACACTTTAGTGAATGCATATGAAGAGTTTTGCGATTTTGATCACTCACAACTTAAGCTGATCGAACCGCTTCGCGCTATGCGTATGATTCATTACATGGGGTGGGTTGCAAAACGTTGGAGTGATCCTGCTTTTGTACGGAACTTTTCATGGTTTGCAGATGACAAATACTGGGAGCAACAAATTTTAGCGCTTAAAGAGCAGTTTGCAGCTTTGCAAGAAGCCCCGTTAAAATTATTGCCATAATATTTTTATTTAAAAAGAAGTATAACGAGATATTCATGCTTAAAAAATTAAAACTAAGTTTACTGATCCTATGTTTACCTTTTGCAGCATTAGCTGCTAACTTTGAAGCGGGTAATCAATACACTGTAATTGATGTTGAAAAAAGTAAAACCCCGAATGTAACCGAGTTTTTCTCTTTCTATTGCCCACATTGTTTTAAATTTGAGCCGGTAGCCAAAGGGATTGCAGAAAACTTACCTGAAGGGGCTGAGTTTGTAAAAAATCATGTCAACTTTTTGGGAGGCGTTTCACCACAAGCGCAAAGTAATTTAAGCTTTGCTTACTTAATCGCAAAGAAACACGGTCAAGCTGAAGCGGTAACAGCGCAAATTTTTAAAAGCATTCATATACAACGTGCGCCATTAACTGAAATTAAAGACGTTAAAAAGTTATTAGAGCTTAATGCAATTGACAACGCGACATTTGATACCGACATCGCTAGTTTGCCTATCATAGCAGCTGAACGTGCCATGCAAGATAAGCAGAATAAATATTCTGAACTTGGTGCATTAACTGGCGTGCCTACATTTATCGTAAATGACAAATACAAAATCAATATTAATACAATCAAGAGCCAACAAGAACTTGATGAGTTAATTAGCTTTTTACTAAAACTATAATTTTTGGAGCACCACAATAATGATCAAATTAGTTAAAGCAGGGTTACTTGCTGTATTACTCCCTTTAGCTGCAACCAGTTTTGCTGCCACTTACGAAGAGGGCGTGCATTACGATGTCGTCTCTGATCGTGCAACCAGAAAACCAGAAGTAAAAGAGTTTTTCTCTTTTTACTGTCCTGCATGTAATAACATGGAACCACTGCTGGCCGAGATCAAACCTAAGCTAGATAAAAACGTAAAGTTTAAGAAAAGCCATGTAGATTTTGTGGGTGTACGTGACCCAGAACATCAAACCATGATCAGCCAAGCATTAGCTACAGCTGAAGTACTACCTCAAAAAGATAAAATTATTTCAGCGATGTTTGATCATATCCATGCAAAGCGCGCTCGTTTTAATGAGCTTGCAGATGTAAAAGATGTATTTTTAGCTCAAGGCGTAGATGGCGACAAGTTTGATAAATTATTTGAAAGCTTCTCGGTACGTACACTTAGCTCTAAAATGAAACGTGACCAAGATTACTTTAAAGGCAAAGGGGCACTTCGTGGCGTTCCTACGTTTATCGTTAATGGTAAATACAAGCTTAACTTAGGTGGTGAGTCAGGCATTTCAACGCCAGAAGATGTAAGCGCACTCATTAATTACTTAGCAAATAAATAAGTAGTTTGGTTAAATAAAAAAGCTCCTTAAGGAGCTTTTTTTATTTACGTTGTAAAAATACACCAGATTCAATATGGTGTGTGTAAGGGAACTGATCAAATATTGCAAAGCGCTTAACCTCATGGGTTTGCGTTAAGTGTTCAAGGTCACGCTCTAATGTGTCTGGGTTACATGAGATATAAATAATATTTTCATAATTAGCCACTAAGTCACACGTAAGCGTGTCCATGCCTGCTCTAGGCGGGTCGACTAAGATGGTTTGGCAGTTGTAACTACTCAAGTCAATGCCATCTAAGCGAGAGAAAGTACGCTCGCCTTTCATTGCCTGAGTAAACTCTTCGCTCGACATGCGAATAATATCTAAGTTAGTTACTTGGTTTTGAGCAATATTATATTGCGCTGAATGCACCGACGATTTTGATATTTCCGTCGCCAGCACTTTATTAAATAAACCAGCAAGTGCAATAGAAAAGTTTCCATTACCACAATACAGCTCTAGTAAATCATTGTTTAGTGGTTTACATAACTCTTGTGCCCACTCTAACATTTTAATATTGACCTTCGCATTAGGCTGAGTAAAGCTATTTTCTACCTGTTGATAGATTAACTCTTGGCCATTCACCATTAAGCGCTCAGTAACAAAGTCATCGCCCAATTTTTCTTTTTGCTTACGTGCACGGCCAATAAAGTCAATTTTGTACTGGCTACTTAGCTTTTCCTTTAAGGCATTGATCTCAGTTAACCAGTGTTCATCAAGTGGCTTGTGATATAGCAAGCTCACTAAAATTTCACCACTGAGGGTTGATAAATAATCTATTTGAAATAGCTTACGACGTAGTACTTCGCAGTCTTTTAAATTATCAATCATCACCTGCATAATTTCACCTACTAAAGGAGCTGCAGGGTCAAAGGTATCAACACGTATTTTATCTTTTGTTTGTTGATCAAACATAATATGAAACAGATCGTCACCATCGTGCCATACTCTAAATTCTGCACGTTGGCGGTAGTTAATGGGCTCAGAGCTAAATACTTCTAACTGTTTTACACCAAAACGTTGAAATTGCTCTGTAATACGCTGCTCTTTTTCATTTAATTGTGCATCGTACTGCGTGGTATCTATATTTATAACTGCCATTAACGGTATAACCTTATCGTTGAGATCTGTTTATCGGCGCTATTGTAGGGAGCGAAGCGTATTTGTCTAGTTTTGATCAAATATAGTGAGCTTTTTTTGAGCATTTTACTACAGTATAGGCTTACTTGGCCGATATAAGAGTAAGTCTAAATAGGAGTCTTCTCATGAAAATAGGTAACTTTAGTTTTGTTCCAAACAGTAATGCTAATAAATACAATACTAAACAAGCAATGCCACAGCCTAAAATAGACTCGCCACCAACTAGTTATCAGCAACGAGGAAAAGAACTGGCTGCTGCCGTATTAGGTGACAAAATGGCAAAAGAACTAGGTTTGCCGGTCGCTGAAACCAAAAAAGACAAACCACTGTTTGATTTTAATGAAGTCGTAAAAAATGTTTTAGACTTTGTTACAAGCTCGGTAAAAAAAGCCAAAGCCAATGGTGCCGATAACGACAAACTACAAGATATGCTAAATCAGGCACGTAAAGGAGTGCAGACGGGTGTTGATGAGGCTGTGGATGAATTAAAAGGCATGGGCGTATTTAATCAAGAACTTGAAGAGGGTATTGATAAGTCTAAAGAGGGTATCTTTAGTGGCCTCGATAAATTTGAGCAAAACTTATTTAACCCACAACCTGCAAGCGTAACTGTTAGTCAGGCGCAATATGTAAGTTTAAGCAATAGTGCTGATTATACATTTACCACAGCAGAAGGTGATGAGGTGAGTATTAGCTTTGCAGATGCTTACCAATCGCAATCATCTAGTCGCTATCAAAAAACAGATGATTCACAATCATTTAGTACGCAATTTTCTGAATCCCGTGAGCTCTCTTTCTCGATGTCAGTAAACGGTGAGCTTAATGAAGACGAGCAGCAAGCCATAAATGATTTAATGGCAGAGTTACAAGATGTCAGTAAAACCTTTTTCAGTGGCGATTTAGATAAAGCATTTGAACAAGCCCAAGAACTCAGTTTAGGGAATGAACAGCTGGTGGCATTCTCAATGGACTTACGTCAAAGCAAAACCGTTGCTGCCATTAAAGAGTATGAACAAATTAAGCCAACATCAGAAAAAGCCATTGCCGAAACTGTTGCCCCTTTTAATGATGATCTAAAATCGGCTTACTCTAAAGCGCAAACCCTAGGATTAGAAAGTCAGCTATCAGGTATCATTCAATGGCTAAATCAAGATCAACAAGAAATAGATAAACTGGTTGATTACACTAACACCATGTTTGAAAACTTAGATAAATTAAACGCCGCTACTGCAAAGCTAGGCACTGAGTAAAACTACTTTCTTTTACAAAAGCCACATGGCAAACTGCCGTTCTTAGTAAAGAGTAGGAATGGTAGTTTGTCAGCGCACATCATGGTATTTGATTCAGGTATAGGTGGAACCACCGTGCTTGAGCATATTCAGCAAAGCATTCCTCATGCTCAATATAGCTATTTTATGGATAATGCATTATTGCCCTATGGTGCACAGTCGCAACAAACCATCATTCATCGCCTATGTGGATTGATTCAATTTATTAAAGATGAGTCACTAAATGTCGACTTAATTGTTATAGCCTGCAATACCGCCTCAACATCAGCGTTAAGTTCTGTACGTCAAATTACCGATATTCCTATTGTTGGGGTAGTACCTGCAATTAAACCCGCAGCGCAATTAACGCAATCAAAGCATATAGGTTTATTGGCAACTCCCGCAACGGTATCAAGCCCGTATACTGATGCACTTATAAAAGAACATGCCTCATCGATAACCACAAGTTTATATAGTAGTGTTGAACTAGTTACTTTGGCAGAGACTCTCTTTTTTACCCAGCACTTAGATCTTGATAAGTTGCACACTGAGTTAGACCGATTAAATATTAATAACGATATAGATGTGCTGGTATTAGGCTGTACTCACTTTCCTATTTTAGCTAAACCAATTAGTGATTACTTTAATACGCAAGTACAGTTATTAGACTCTGGTGCGGCCATTGCTAAGCGAGTTAGTTCTTTACTCAAATTAAGTGATAATCAAGCAGGCATAAAAAAGCCGCTGCACTATTATGCAACGGCTGATGTATGTAGTGATAAACTAGCGGTTAAGCAAGTTACACTGTTTGATCCGACTCTGAACGATAAGAGTTAGAATCATCTTCTTGTTTTTGTTTTGCTTCACGTACTTTCAAAGTACGTTGTTGGAACTCACTATCGTTTAGCTTAGCAATTGCATTATCAGCATCTGCTTGTGCCATTTCAACAAAGCCAAAACCGCGACGCTTGCCAGTATTCTTATCTTTTAACAAACGAACGTTAAATACTTTGCCTTGCTCTTCAAATAAAGTACGCACTACACCTTCATTTGCACGATAAGGAAGATTGCCAACATAAAGTGTTTTTGTTTTTACTTCGGCTTCTTCTGTACTTACTGATGACATTGCAGCAATAACAAGTCCACCAATTAATAAACCGGCACCGAATAGAAGTGCAGGGTCTAATGCTAGGCTTGCAAGCGCAAACTTAACGATAACAAAACCAACAACAGCAAGAATAACTGCGAAGATAAAAGATTTTTGATCGGGTAATTTCATTTTTGATCTACCAATAAACAGGAAATAAACATTAATTTAACATTGTGAACTTGCTATCTTAACGTCTTAATTGAACATAGCAATGAAATTTATAGCAAATAGTTAATAAGAGTGTAAAAAACAACCGATAGTAAGGCGTTTCTTTACTATTTTAGCCTCGTTTGTTTGAAACTTGAGCAAACGGTAAAAAGATCTAAAAAAAAGGTTGATCTGTTTTCGGATCTCCCTATAATGCGACCCCACTGAGACGGGGAACGCCAACGCATAGCGAGGCATGAGCTACTCAGAGAGTTAAGTAAAACTTAAATTTAAATCGTCGAAAGAAAGTTTAAAATTAAGTGTTGACTCGAAAAATAAAGGATGTATTATACGCATCCCTAGCGACAACGTCGCAACGTTCTTTAACAATATAAAGCAATCATCTGTGTGGGCACTCGTACAGATTGAGTTCTAACAGCCAAGCTACTTAGGTAGTGAGGCAAACAAATTTAGAGTCTCAATTGAAACTGAGTGACCAACAGCAATAACTACTTAGGTAGGAATTGCAGCACAGTCAATTCAATATCGAAAGATATTAAATAAATTCAGAATTCATTGAGCTGTCGAAAGACATAAAACTTTTTAATTGAAGAGTTTGATCATGGCTCAGATTGAACGCTGGCGGCAGGCCTA
>NZ_JASDCM010000028.1:0-26028 GCF_030407915.1 Pseudoalteromonas sp. APC 3250 | reverse complement strand
TAGGCCTGCCGCCAGCGTTCAATCTGAGCCATGATCAAACTCTTCAATTAAAAAGTTTTATGTCTTTCGACAGCTCAATGAATTCTGAATTTATTTAATATCTTTCGATATTGAATTGACTGTGCTGAATAATTACCGAAGTAACTATTCTGTTGGTCACTCAGCTTCTCTTTCGAGAAATCACATTGAGACTCTAAATTTGTTTGCCTCACTACCTAAGTAGCTTGGCTGTTAGAACTCAATCTGTACGAGTGCCCACACAGATGATTGCTTTATATTGTTAAAGAACGTTGCGACATTGTCGCTAGGGATGCGTATAATACATCCTTTATTTTTCGAGTCAACACTTAATTTTAAACTTTCTTTCGATGATTTAAACTTAAGTTTTACTTAACTCTTTGAGTAGCTCGTGCCTCGCTATGCGTTGCCCTTCCCCGTCTCAGTGGGGTCGCATTATAGGGAGAACAGATTTTTACGCAAGTACTTTTTTAAAGAAAAACTAAAAAAACACACTGCTCGGTCAGTATCTGAGCTAAAACAGATGAAACAGCTAGTTTTATAATCAAATCAGGCTTTGCTGGTACTTAAATAAGCGCTACTGTTACACTGATACTATTCATATTGTTTAATTTAAAGGTGCATATATGGCAATACGTTCTTATAAAGGAATAACTCCTGCGTTTAATGATTCTGTTTATATAGACGAGTCGTCTGTATTAGTCGGTGATATCACTATAGGTGATGATAGCAGTGTATGGCCGTTAGTTGCTGCCCGTGGTGATGTTAACCATATTCGTATTGGTCAGCGTACTAATATACAAGATGGCAGTGTTTTACATTTATCAAGAGCGACTAAAAGCAATCCTGAGGGTTACCCACTTATTATTGGTGATGATGTTACCGTGGGTCATAAGGTAATGCTGCATGGCTGCGTTCTAGGTAACCGCATACTCGTGGGCATGGGCGCCATTATTATGGATAACGTGATTGTAGAAGACGAGGTGATTATTGGTGGTGGTGCTTTAGTACCTCCTAATAAGCGTTTAGAGTCTGGCTATTTATATGTAGGTAGCCCAGCGAAACAAGCCCGCCCTTTAACAGAGCAAGAGCTGAGCTTTTTAAAAGTGTCTGCCGATAATTACGTGCAGCTTAAAGATGAATACTTAGCTGAAGACGCGAAATAACCACAACTTTTTGCTTAATTAAGTAAACTCACTTCTATTTGCCCTGCCGAGTTATAGCTTTCGTCTTCGATTAGCTGCTCGGCACGCTCTTCATAATCAAATCGGTATTGTTCAAAATAACGCGTTGCATGACTCTCATCGGCTAAATTTAAACTACTTACAGCAATCACACACTCAACTAGCATTCCGCTTACTTGTGCAAAAAAAACTAATTGATGAGTTGGCTCTCTAAATTCGAGTCGGTCTATAAACTGTATTGCTTGGTTCATTTAAGTACTCCCTGCTTTAATGCAATAACAACGGGAACAATGTCCGGCATTTTATTTCGCCATACATAATAAGCTTGTGCAGCTTGCCCTACTAACATGCCACTGCCATCTAATAGCTTAGCCGCTTTATTGTGTTCGCTCACCCAATTCATAAATAGCGTATTTTGCGTCGCATAAAACATATCGTAAGCCATTTCACATGCGCTTAAGTGCTTTTCGCTTAACGCAGGTAACTCGTTATTCATGCTACTTGAGGTTGAGTTAATAACTAAATGATAATCGGCAGAAGGAAGGTCGTCAAAACCATACCCCGAAACATTGCCGTGCTCGGTAAAGAGTTTTGCCAATGTTTGGGCTTTGTGTGCCGTGCGATTAACGATAATAATTTCTTTAGGCTGCTGCTCAAGTAAAGGTAAAATAACACCACGGGCAGCGCCACCTGCACCAATTATCAATAGGCGTTTACCTGTTATTATTATTTTATTCGCTAGTAAATCGTTCACAAAGCCTATGCCGTCGGTGTTATCACCGAGTAAGGTACCATCATCGCGCTTTTTAAGGGTGTTTACTGCGCCTGCAAGTTTAGCCACTGAGGTTAGTTCATCGGCTAAAGCAAAGGCCTGCTCTTTAAAAGGAACAGTGACATTTGCGCCTTTGCCCCCTTGCTCAAAAAAAGTCGCGACTGTTTTTTCAAATCCATCGATAGGTGCTAATATTGCGCGATAGTCGATTTGCTCTCCCAATGACTTAGCAAACTGCTGATGTATGCTGGGAGATTTTGAATGTTTGATTGGATTTCCAAAAACCGCATATTTATCCATTTTAAACAACCTCTTTGCAGTTTTAGTACTGCCTATTAACGATGATAAAACTATGATTAAAAGACTCTTTTCAAGATCAAAGCCGTCTACAGCCACTCAAGCGCCTACGCCAGAGAAAACCCCGTATGAAATCATCGGCGGAGAAGCGCCCACGCGTGCAATTGCCAATAGATTCTACGACATAATGGCCAGCGATGAATACGCTAAACCGTTATATGATATGCATCCTCAACCATTAGATAGAATTCGCCAAGTATTTTTTGAGTTTTTATCGGGTTGGCTTGGTGGCCCAGACTTATTTGTAGAAAAACATGGCCATCCAATGCTGCGCAAACGCCATATGCCATTTCCTATTGATCAAGATTTACGTGATCAGTGGATGTATTGCATGAATAAAACCTTAGACATAGAAATTGATAACCCCGTTTTACGCGAAGGTTTACGCCAATCACTGGCACAGCTTGCCAGTCATATGATTAATCAGCATTAATTTACCCCGTTCTTTAATTGGGGATTATTTGCGCTAAGTCAAAACCCGCTTTTCTAAAATAGAGATAATACCCTATTAAATAGTTAGAAAAGCGTGGCGCGTGTGAAATCAATCCAACATAAAATTTATGCTTTGTTAGCGTTAACCGGCATTATTGTACTCATAGCCAGTATTTTTAGTAGTGCGAGCCAACAGCGCACACTCGCACAAGATACGGTGGCAGAAAACATCAAGCTACTTGCCGACAATTACTTCGACTCAATAAACACCATGATGCTAACGGGCACTATGGCTAATCGAGAATTATTGAGCCAAAAGCTTCGTAAACATCCTAATATTGAAGACGCTCATATTATTCGCTCTGACATAGTCAATAAGCTGTATGGACCAGGCAATAAAAACCAAACAGCGAGTAATAACAACGAACGCGAAGCACTGCAGGGTAAAGAAAGCTTATTTATAGAGCAAAACACTGATAGCCGCAGTATGACCTACCTACGCCCGATGTATGCGAGCTCTGATTATAAAGGTACAAACTGTTTAGGCTGCCATCAAGCACAAGAAGGCGATGTACTGGGTGTGGTAAAAATTAGCTATTCCTTAGCCGATATTGATAGCGAGGTAACTTACAACACCTTAATAACCACCAGCCTACTGTCTACTATTTTTATTATTGCCTTTGTGCTGCTAGGTATAGTGTTTAGAAAAATATTTATAGTGCGCCTTAAAAAGCTCGGCCATGCAATGCACCTAGCCACTACTAATAAAGATTTAACCTTACGCATTGAAGATAACGCCGAAGATGAACTCGGCTGGCTTGCCACTAGTTTTAACCAAATGATTGCTACGTTTAAAGATAACATTGCTCAGGTATCTCACTCTTCAAAAGTGCTTATTCATTCAGCAGAGAAAATTTATACTTCTGCCGATACTACTGAGCGCGCTATTTTAGAACAAAAGAAAAGTACCGACTCGGTAGCCGCAGCAATTAATGAGCTAGAAAGCTCATCCAATGAAGTAAGAAACACCACTCATTTTGCTCAAGAAAAATCTGAGAACAGTAATGAGCTAGCACAGCAAAGCATGCAGGTTGCAGAGCAAACCGAACTCAGTATAAATCAACTAGCTGAAGATGTACGCCAAGCGGCAGATCAAGTGAGACAACTGCAAGAGCAAACGCTTGAAGTGGGTAAAGTGCTTGAGGTGATCAGCAGTATCGCCGAGCAAACAAATTTATTAGCACTTAATGCAGCCATTGAAGCTGCCCGTGCAGGTGAAGCAGGAAGAGGATTTGCCGTTGTTGCTGATGAAGTACGAACTTTAGCAACCCGAACTCATGCCTCTACCGATGAAATACGCCGTACTATAGATAAGTTGCAATCAGAAGCAGCGCAAACAGTTAAAACCATGGGTGAGTCCTGTGCGGAGGCAGACGAAAGAGCGCAACAAGTACAACAAGTTGCACAGGCTTTAAAAGATATTTCTAGCCAAATGAATGAAATAAATGAGCTAAATATACAAATAGCCGATGCAACAGAGCAGCAAAATCTAGCCGCCGAAGAAATAAACAGAAGCGTTGTTGGTATCAGTGATAATGCAGAGCAATCGTTAGTGGATGCGGATGAAAATCAAAAAGTCAGTGAAGAGTTACTCAATTTAGCTCGCTCGTTAGATGAGCAGGTACGAAGCTTTAAACTAAAACAATAATTTTAAAAGCCAGTCAATAAGTAGTTTATTGACTGGCATATCATTCTTAGCCCAGAGCTAACCAATCACGTGGCTTTAAGAAGTCTTTATATAGCAATGCCTCTGCACTATCTTCGGCTGGGGTAAAGTTATATTCCCAACGGGCTAAAGGTGGCATCGACATTAAAATAGATTCAGTTCGGCCACCGCTTTGTAAGCCAAATAATGTGCCGCGGTCCCAGACTAAATTAAACTCAACATAACGACCACGGCGATATAATTGAAAGTCGCGTTGTTGTTCGGTGTACTTATCGTTTTTGCGACGCTCAATAATAGGAACGTAAGCATCTAAAAAGCCATTACCCACCGATTGCATAAATGCAAAGCTTTGCTCAAAACCTAACTCATTCAAATCGTCAAAAAATAAGCCGCCTACGCCGCGGGTTTCATCACGATGTTTTAAATAAAAGTATTCGTCACACCATTTTTTATATTTTGGATATACATCATCACCAAACGGCTGACACACATCGTGCGCAACTTGGTGCCAATGCACTACATCTTCAAGTACAGGGTAAAACGGGGTTAAATCAAAACCACCACCAAACCACCAAATCGGTTCTTCACCTTCTTTCTCGGCAATAAAAAAGCGCACATTGGCATGGCTTGTTGGTATATGTGGGTTTTTAGGGTGGATCACTAACGATACACCACACGCATGAAAACTGCGCCCGGCAAGCTCAGGTCTATGTGCAGTGGCAGAGCCCGGCATAGAGGCACCAAATACATGAGAGTAATTAACTCCCCCTTGCTCTATCACATTACCATTGGTGATAACGCGAGTACGACCACCGCCGCCCTCTTCTCGCTGCCAGCTGTCTTCAACAAACTGTGCTTTCCCGTCTGCTGCTTCTAAGCCTTGGCAAATGGTATCTTGCAAAGCCATAAAGTACGCTTTTACTTGTTTTAATAATTCGCTTTGCATCGTTAACCTCTGAATACATTGCCTGTCATGGCATCTTTAATGGTACTTGGTTGCGTATTACCACCTAATGGTTCATCAACATAAAAACTAACCTGCTCGCCAAACTGCTGCTGAGCTTCAACAATACTTGTTACCGTTGCTTGGCCGGTTAAATTTGCACTTGTTGATACCAGTGGTTTACCAAACTGTTGGCATAAACGTTTAACTGTAGGGTGGTTAGTTACTCTTACTGCAATAGTATCAAACTGCCCTGTTAACCACTTTGGGGTAGACTTAGCTGCAGGCATCACCCAAGTGAGTGCGCCTGGCCAACTTGAAAAAATATCGGCACGTTTATCCATAGGCAGCTTAGCGTCATCGACGTATTTTAATAATTGCCCGTAATTGTCAGCAATTAAAATAAGCCCTTTTTCAACGGAGCGTTGTTTAATATCAAGTAAACGTTCCACCGCCTGTTGATTGTCAGGATCGCAACCAAGGCCATAAACAGCTTCGGTTGGGTATAAAATAACATCGCCTTGTTCTAAGCTAGTTATTGCAGCAGATAAAGAAGAAAGGTCAGACAAAATTGTCTCCAGAGATATTTACGTTATTCAGTGGCAGCAAACTTATGCATACAGCTTTTTTGTGGGCATTGTAACACAACACCACTCGCGGTTTTTTTCTCAGTAACAACTGGCCAGTCACATACAGGACACGCTTGAGCTACAGGTTTATGATTAAGCGTATATTTACAGCTTGGGTAACAGTCGCAAGAATAAAACACTTTCCCAAATTTATTGCTGCGTGAAACCAAGTGGCCTTTTTTACATTTAGGGCAACTAATCACAGGCTCTTCACTTGGCGTATTGTTATGCTCACTGGCAATATAATGACATTCAGGGTAACCGGTACAGCCAATAAACATACCGTAGCGGCCATTTTTCACCACTAGCGGCTTGCTACACTCTGGACACTCGCTGTCCTCAAGTACTTTGATTTCATTGCTATCATGATGAGCAAGCGGGCGAATAAAATCGCACTTAGGGTAACTAGCGCAGCCTAAAAAAGGCCCAGATTTACTATTACGAATGACGAGTTCTGAACCACATTGCGGGCATATCTCATATTCTTTTTCTAAGGCGTGTTTATTAGCCGAGAAAAGTGAATGATCGATTTTACTCATGTAAATCCTAGTGGTTGGTGAATTTTCGCCTAATATACCCAAAACCCTTAAAGATACAAGCTATGGCAGTCGGTTTGTTAACGCTGAAAATAATAAAACACGCAATAATGATTAATGTAACACTTCACTGGGCTCATCAAAAATAAGATCTTCCATTTGCTCATACGCCTGCTGAGAATCAGGTGCGTTAAATAACACCATAAGAATTAACCATTTTAAATCTTCCAAAGTAATAGCTGAATTATCAAGCGCCGCTAAACGGTCCATCACCATTTCACGAGTGGTGCTATTAATAACGCCCGTTTGTTCAACAAACATTAAAAAGCCGCGACACTCGGTGTCGAGAACTTGGCACTCACTGTCGGTAAAAATACGCACTGCATGTTGTGGAGTGGCTAATAAATAAGGCGATTCATTGCTGTATTGTAATGCGGCAAGTTGATCTAACCAGTCAATGGCTTTGTTAATTTCGGGTTTGTTAAACCCAGCGCGAAGTAACTCATCGGTAAGTGTGCTTTGCTCAACAAATACATCACTTTCGCTGTGAACATAGTTTTCAAATAAATACATGAGAATATCAAACATATTATCCTCCAGCGCTTAATTTAATATAGCCGTCTAATACACGTTCAATTTGATCGTCTAACTCTAAATCAAGCAATCGCGCTTGTACTTTATCAATTGGCCACTGTACTCGACGCATAATATCGTCCACACTGGTCACCTCAAAACCAATACTGTTAAGCACCTCGCAATCTGAGGTTACAGCATCAGTTAACTCTTTATAGTTTAGACCAGAAGGGTATGAAAAGTTCATCTCATCAAGAATATCGGCGACGTTTTCTACCAGCTTAGCACCTTGCTTAATTAAAAAATGGCTTGCTTGTGCCAGCGGGTTTTTAATTGAGCCTGGCACCGCAAAAACGTCTTTATTTTGTTCAAGCGCATAACGTACGGTGATCAGTGAGCCACTTTTAATTTCGGCTTCAACAATTAAAACGCCTAAAGAGAGTCCTGAAATAATACGATTACGCCGTGGAAAGTTATGCGCGTTGGCCGCGGTGCCCGGTAAAAACTCACTTACCAATAAACCCTGTGTTAATACTTGCTCTGTAAGTAACTTATGGCGTTTAGGGTAATAAACATCAACACCAGTCCCCAGTACGGCAATGGTTTTACCATTTCCTGCCAGCGCTCCTTTATGGGCAGCACCATCAATGCCACGCGCCATACCAGAGGTTACTGTTATGCCAGCAAGCGTTAGCTGATGTGCAAATTCTGCAGCAATTTCAAGTCCTGTAGTGGTTGCATTTCGACTGCCAACAATCGCAATTTGTGGAGAAGACAGTAAGCTGATATCGCCTTTACAAAAAAGTAATAATGGTGCACTGGCTATTTGTTTTAGGTGTTCTGGGTAGGTGGTATCAAAAATACTAATAACAGTAATATGTTGCTGGCTAATAAGCTGTTCATAATGCGCAACTTGCTGCCAATTTGTATTAAGTAAATTGCTTGCTTGACTCGCTGTTAAGCCCAACATAACCAGCTGGGAATGCGATAAGGAAAACAGCGACTCTAAACTGTGCTGCTTAGAGAGGGCTAATAGCGTTTTTATTCCAAGCCCTTTGCATAAGTAAAAGGCAAGCCAATGGCTTAGCTTGCCAAACGATTGCTCCATGTTCCCTCCTAGAACACCGACTCGCTACTTAATGAATTACTGCCAAATCTCCAATGCGAATTGGGTGCTGATTTTTAGTGATCAGCGCATAACTAACTTTGTCATACACTTTAAAGATAATCATTTCACCAACTTTCTCTGCTGGCATTTTCCAAGTAACGCTATCTTCATCGGTTTCTGAGCCAAATAATTCGCTAGTAGCCGATACCAATTTTTCTAAACGACTTGAATCTTCGGTATAACGCGGGCCTCTGGCACTATCAATCACCTTAGGTGACTGACGTTCAATATCCAGTACATGACCTACTTTAACTTGTTGCTCTGAACCTAAGTTTAGCACCACTACATCCATCGTGCTAAATTCTCTCACCTCGCGCGGAGAGGCAATCACTTGACCCTGCATTGGCTGTTCAGGACGATGCATCTCAAAATATACTGGCAGCATCTGCCCTTCCATTGCAGGTAATAAAAAGTCACCCTGTTTGATCTCACGTTTTACTGATTCAACTCTTACTGAGGCAGGTTCGCCATTGGCCGCATCACCTGTTCTAAATGCACGAGCCATACCCACATAAGATGCTCTACTCGCTAACTCTTCACCGGTATTAGGGTCAGTATAAGGCGCACCTTTATGATAAATAGCATATGCCTGATGACGTTTTAAGTTACCTTTTACATATAAAATATGGTCAATAGTTTGGGTTTTGGTATTTTCGTTGGCGCCCAAAATATAGGGCTTTTCTTTTATCGAATCGCTGTTAATAGCTTGCTCAAACGACAAATACGGTTTAATCAACGCAAGAGGTAAAGTTGTTATCGCATCTTTCCCTTTTGGCGTAATACGTCCCATAGGTGATAGCTTTCGATACGCTTTATTAATCACTAAACGCGGATTACCGTCTGTATCGTAAATTAATGCTAACGCATCTCCCGGATAAATAAGGTGAGGGTTGTCTATTTGTGGATTCATTTGCCATAGTTCAGGCCATAACCAAGGTTCGTTTAGATATATAGCTGAGATATCCCAAAGCGTGTCACCTTTTTTCACAACATACTGTTTAGGCGCATCTTTTTTTATAGTTAGTACATCTGCCAGCACAGGAAAAGTTGCACCTAATGCAAGTATAATTGCAATTAATGGAGATTTCATTGAGCTTCCTCATAGTGTTTTTTCATTATTATTAACCAAAACCTGTTAAAGGGGAACGTGAATGGCTAAAATAAGAACATACAATACCCTAAATTTAAGCATAAGTGTAAAAGGTAACTATGGCTAGGTTAGAAGTTTTAAGATTTCCAGATGAACGTTTACGTACAATCGCAAAAGAAGTAACTGTTGTTGACGATCAAGTGCGTGAAATTGTCAAAGATATGCTAGAAACTATGTACGATGAAAATGGTATTGGGCTTGCTGCTACACAGGTTGATATTCACCAGCGTATTGTGGTGATCGACGTATCAGAAGAGCGCAATGAACCACTCGTGCTTATCAATCCGCAAATTATCAAAAAAGATGGCTCAACCGTGAGCGAAGAAGGCTGTTTATCAGTTCCTCATTCGTATGCAAAAGTTGACCGTGCAGAAACCGTTACCGTAGCTGCACTGAACGAAGAAGGTAAAGAATTTATTCTTGATGCTGACGAATTATTAGCGATTTGTATTCAGCATGAACTTGATCACCTTCAAGGTAAATTATTTATTGATTATTTATCTCCATTAAAGCGCCAACGCATTCGTAAAAAGCTTGAAAAAGAAGCGAAGTTTGCAGCGCAGTAATAAGCACCTTAGTAAATAATTAGGAAACTCAGTGACACAACCATTACGCATTATATTTGCCGGTACGCCGGACTTTGCTGCACGCCATCTGCAAGCACTTATAAATAGTGAACACCAAATAGTGGGCGTTTACAGTCAACCAGATCGTCCAGCGGGTCGCGGAAAAAAACTAAAAGCCAGTGAAGTAAAAGCGCTTGCATTAGAACATGACCTACCCGTTTTTCAACCGCAATCACTCAAAACAGACGACGCACTTGAAGAGCTAAGCAGCCTCAATGCCGATATCATGATTGTCGTTGCCTACGGTTTAATTTTACCTAAAGCCATTTTAGATGCCCCACGTTTAGGGTGTTTAAATGTACATGGTTCTATTTTACCGCGCTGGCGTGGCGCCGCACCTATTCAACGCGCTATTTGGGCAGGGGATCAGCAAACCGGTGTAACCATAATGCAAATGGATGAAGGGCTAGATACCGGCGATATGCTGCATATTAGCCGCTGCCCTATTGATAGTACTGAAACCAGTGCAAGCTTATACACTAAGCTTGCTGAACTGGGACCTGATGCATTAATCGACACCATAAATCGTTTAGCCAACGGGGACATAACGCCTGAGCCACAAAACGATGCTGATGCCAATTACGCTAAAAAGCTCTCAAAAGACGAAGCCAACATTGATTGGTCTATGGATGCCGAGCAAATCGAGCGTAACATTCGTGCATTTAACCCATGGCCAGTATGCTTTACCCAAATGCGTGGTAATACGGTAAAAATATACCAAGCAAATGTAGTTGAACAATCAGGCGCAGCTGGCACTGTATTAGCAAGTGATAAAAACGGTATCGTTGTGGCTTGTGGTAAACACGCTTTATCTATTGGCGAATTACAACCACAAGGCAAAAAGCCAATGGCAATTAATGATTTTTTAAACGGTCGTAGCGACTGGGTCACACCCGGCACCGTATTAGGCGAAAATAATGAGTAATGTAAGCAATGTCAGAGCGCTAGCCGCTGAAACTTTATATAACGTGGTTGATAAAGGCGCATCGCTTAATCAAGAACTCCCTTTCGCTAGCCAAGGCCTATCTCCTAAAGATAAAGCCTTACTGCAGCAAATTTGCTATGGAGTATTACGTTACTTACCTAGCCTAGAAAATTATTGTCAGCATTTAGTAGAACAACCGCTTAAAGGCAAACGCCGTATTTTCCAGTTTTTGTTGTATGTAGGCATTTACCAACTACAACACATGCGTGTACCGCCGCATGCAGCAATTAGCGAAACCGTTAATGCGTTACAACAATTACGCGCTCTTGGCTTAAAAGGGCTTATTAACGCCATTTTACGAAGCTTTCAGCGCCAACAAGCTGAGCTTGAAGAAAAAGCCAAACAAATTCCGGTGTGTTTATACAACCATCCAAACTGGTTTATAAAGCAAGTAAAAGAAGCCTACCCAGATAGCTGGGAAGACATTCTAGAAGCTAATCAGCAACAAGCGCCAATGTGGCTTCGAGTGAATCAATCGCAGTTTAGCACCCAAGAATATAGCGAAATGCTAACCGCTAACGATATTGAACATACTCTAAATCCTGATTTTATTGATGGCATTAAACTAAGCAAACCACGCGATGTGTTTTCACTTCCTGAGTTTGATACCGGTGCCTGTTCAGTACAAGATGCGGCAGCGCAGCTTGCTGCACGCTATCTAGACCCACAAAATGGTGATTCAATACTCGATGCCTGCGCAGCGCCTGGTGGTAAAACCTGTCATATTTTAGAGCTTGCCGACGCAGATGTGCTTGCGCTTGATAGCGATGCCACACGCCTAGAACGTGTTAAACAAAACCTAGAACGCATAGGTTTGGGCGCCGACTTACAATGTGGTGATGCATCGCAACCTCACACTTGGTGGGATGAAGAACAGTTTGATCGTATTTTGTTAGATGTACCCTGCTCTGCAACTGGCGTAATTCGTCGTCACCCAGATATTAAATGGTTACGTCGCGCATCCGACATTAACGATTTATCGACCCTCCAAGGCGATATACTCGACAGCATTTGGCCATTGTTAAAGCCAGGCGGTACATTGGTGTATGCAACCTGTTCGGTGCTTCCACAAGAAAACCAACAACAAGTTGCTAAGTTTTTAGCTAATAATGGAGACGCAGAGCATATTCCTTTGCACAGCGAAGACACTAAAACCACACCAGGCTTGCAGTTATTACCAGGCGAAAGTGACGGTTTTTACTACGCTAAATTAGTTAAAAAAGCCTAGGCAACACATTTAGCTACTTCAATTTAGAGGTAGCTAATACTTTGATGTAATTAGTATTAATAATACGGGTACATAATGAAAATAATCATACTCGGTGCTGGGCAAGTTGGCGGCACACTCGCAGAAAACCTAGTGGGTGAACAAAACGAAATAACCGTAGTTGATATCGACGGTAACCGCTTGCGCGAACTGCAAGATAAATACGATTTACAAGGTGTTGCAGGCCACGGCGCCCACCCTGACGTGTTAAGTCGCGCAGGGGCTGAAGATGCCGATATGATTATTGCGGTGACCAGCTCAGATGAAGTTAACATGGTGGCATGCCAAGTTGCCTACAGTATTTTTAATACACCGACCAAAATAGCCCGTATTCGCTCTGAGCAGTATTTAAAATACCGCGAAAAACTCTTTCATAATGATGACTTACCTGTCGATCATTACATAGCCCCAGAAGCACTCGTTACTAAGTATATTCGCCGCCTAATAGACTACCCTGGCGCATTACAAGTACTGCAATTTGCCGATGGCATGCTCTCTTTAGTGGCTGTAAAAGCCTACTATGGCGGCTTATTGGTAGGCTATGCCCTATCTACACTTAAGCAGCATATTCCTAATGTTGAAACTCGGGTAGCCGCTATTTACCGCCAAGGTAAAGCGATAAAACCCTTAGGCACCACCGTAATAGAAGCCGACGATGAAGTATTTTTTATTGCCGCAACCAAACACATTCGTGCGGTAATGAACGAGCTACAAAAGCTGGAACGCTCGTATAAAAAAATCATGATTGCCGGTGGCGGTAATATTGGTGCAGGTCTAGCCCGTTCACTGGAAAGAAACCACAGCGTTAAGTTACTAGAGCGAAGTAAAGAGCGTGCCGAACAGCTTTCTGAAATGCTCGACAACACCGTGGTATTTTGTGGTGATGCATCCGATCAGGAGCTGCTCTCTGAAGAACACATTGAACAGGTTGATGTGTTCATTGCCGTTACCAACGACGATGAAGTAAATATAATGTCGGCTATGCTCGCAAAACGCATGGGGGCACAAAAAACCATGGTACTTATTCAACGAGGCGCTTACGTTGATTTAGTACAGGGCGGCGAAATTGATATTGCGATTTCACCACAACAAGCGACTATTTCTGCATTGCTGACTCACGTGCGCCGTGGTGATATTGTAAACGTGTACTCGTTGCGTAAAGGGGCTGCAGAAGCCATAGAAGCGGTTGCCCATGGTGATGAAAATACCTCTAAAGTGGTAGGTCGCGCAATTGCCGATATTAAATTGCCAGCAGGTACCACAATAGGTGCAATTGTGCGAAATGACGATGTACTGATTGCCCATGACGATACAATTATTTTGTCAGGCGATCATGTAATCATGTTCTTAATTGATAAAAAGCACATTAACGTGGTTGAAAAGTTATTCCAAGTTAGCGCTATTTTTCTATAATTAAACTGCTTGAGTTAAGTAATCAACAAACACAAAAAAGCCGCTGACTATTAAGCGGCTTTAGTGGAGTATGATGGGTTAATACTTATTGTACTCTTGCAAACTCTTCTTTAGAAAGTTCACCATTTCCGTCGGTATCTAAATCATCAAAAATGTTCATTAGTTGTTTATTAGCGGCGGCTTCCTGCTGGCTAATTACACCATCGCCATTACTATCAAAAGAGGCAAAATCTACCGCTGCATAAGCTGCTGATGATGACGCTAATACTAAAATCGCAAGTGTTGTGTTTAATGCTTTCATAATAATTCTCCTATAAGAGGGAAATCCTTTTCTGAGATCCCTGTGCAATGAAAAAAGTCAAAAATTAAAAGTTTGCAAACTCAGCTTTAGAAAGCTCACCATTACCGTCGGTATCAAGCTCAGTAAATGCGGCTGTTAAATCAGCGTTTACAGCGGCTTCACTTTGACTAATAGCGCCGTTACCATCAGTATCAAGCGCGTCAAAGTCGCTTGCTGCAAAAGCAGCTGATGAAGAAGCTAGCGCGATAAGTGCAAATGTTTTATGTAATGTTTTCATAATTTAATCCTTCAAAATGTAATGCAATGGTTTATCAAAAAATTGTGTCTAGCTATCACGATCCTTGTTATTCTCTTTCATAGGCTTCCTTGCCTATTTAGGTTGTCTTTGGCAACTCAGAATATACTTAGCCTTGCCTTATGCTTTCGAAAATTCTTCTTTTGATAGCTCACCGTTTTGGTCAGTATCAAGCTCTGAGAACATGCTCATTAATTTTGCATCAACCGATGCTTCGCTTTGGCTAATAGCACCGTTGCCGTCGGTATCTAGTGTGTCGAAGTCGCTCGCTGCAAAGGCAGCTGATGAAGAAGCAAGAGCGATAAGTGCAAATGTTTTGTGTAATGTTTTCATAATGAGTATTCCTTAAAATCGTTTAAATAATGAGGGAGCTTTTAACTCCCAAAACTTTAATAGCTTAGGGTTATGCTTTAGAGAACTCTTGTTTTGATAACTCACCGTTTTGGTCAGTATCAAGCTCTGAAAACATGCTCATTAATTTTGCATCAACCGATGCTTCGCTTTGACTGATTGCGCCGTTGCCGTCAACGTCTAGCGTGTCAAAGTCGCTTGCTGCAAAAGCGGCTGATGATGAAGCTAATGCGATAAGTGCTAAAGTTTTATTAATGCTTTTCATAATCAATCTTCCTTCAAAGTTTATGTTTTATGCGATTAAGTGTTTTACTTTAAATCACGTTTCGTTCTATACAGCCTGACTATTACAACTTCGATGCCAAAAATATAAAAACCATAATTTTCAATAAATTAACCAGCAACTAGCTGAAATGGCGCTATTTAACTCGTTATTTTGTTGCTTTTTAGCAACAGTAGATAAGGCAATAAAATTAAAACAATAAAAATCAAAGAGTTGAGTTTAGGTAAAACCCCACACAGTCGGTGAGCAACCGCTAAAAAAGAGGATTAAATAAACAAAAAGGAAGGTGAGTTGAGTTTAATTTTGTTATAAACAAAAAAATTAGAATAAAAGACATATTTAACTAATTGTTTTTAATGAATTTGTAAAATAAATTTGAAATGGCTTTTAAAAATAACAACAACACATGGCTATTTGTTGCAAAAGAGCGAAAATGTTAGAGCTTGTTGATATTTTAGAATTGTAAAATGTTCAGCGTCGAAAGATAACAGGTCTTATACAATTTCAACTTCAAGTGCATTAGGGTCAATGAAGTGATCCCCCATCAGGGCTTTCATTTGCTCTTCACTGGCAAATAATCGAATTCCGCAATATATGCCCTTAGCATGTTTTTTCACACTGCATATTTGCCCTTCGTGCTTTGTATCTTCATCAAACACTACGATGCAACGCATATCTTTAATGTCGTCGATTTCTTGGGTTGTTTTAATATCAAACATAACACCCGTTAACGAAATATCTTTTATAACGCCTTCAAAAGAAGGGCGATCATCCGATAATTTTAACTTGGCTGGAAACAGCGTCGGTATACGCGCTTGCGAGCGCAGTTCAAATAGCTGTACTTGTGAAGGATAGTCGATAAACAATAACTTAGCTGGGTGAGATGCTACAGACATAAGCTGCTGACGAAACGCTAAAACATGCCCACCACTGCCCTCTATAAGCGCTCTTACCACCACCATCACACCATCGCGTAAATAATCACTTGCCATGGGGAGCCGTTTTGCATTGGGGTAATTTAAAATAATAAACTTATTTTCTAATAAGCCTATAAACTCTGTTTTTACGCGTCGGCTACTCGTGGGGGTGAGGATTTCTAAATCAACTATGCCACCCGTGACGATTTGGTTTAACTTTTCCAAATTGGTTTTTCGCATATTTCCTTCCTGATATTTATAACGTTATCCACGCCAAAATGTTGGGGTAAATAGCACAAGTAAGGTAAATATCTCTAAACGACCAAATACCATTGCCACGGTTAATATCCATTTTGCAGTATCGGTAATAGCGCCATAATGAGAAGCAACATCACCTAAACCAGGCCCAAGGTTATTTAAACACGCTGCCGTTGCTGAGAATGCCGTTATATTGTCTAACCCGGTGCCCATTAACGCTAACATAATAATAATAAAGACTAGTGCATAAGCCGAGAAAAAACCCCATACCGCTTCAACTACTTTATCTGGTAGCGCCTTTCGTCCTAACTTTATAGAGTATATAGCTCGAGGATGCACTAAGCGGTTTAGCTCTCGCACTCCTTGTAGATAAAGTAAAAACACGCGCACTACTTTCATACCGCCACCAGTTGAACCAGCACAGCCACCAATAAAACTAGAGAATATTAATAAAATAGGTAAAAACAAAGGCCAAGCAGAAAAGTTATCTGTGGCAAATCCTGCGGTGCTGCTTATAGATACAGCTTGAAACAATGCCTGATCGAGGGTTTCATCGCCATTGGCATAAACATCGTGAGATGAAAGTACCGTGAAACAAATCACCACCAGCGCGAGCTGAATACATAGAAACACTTTGAATTCAGGGTCACGAATGTAGACACTAATATTACGACTCGCTACAGCAGCATAATGCAGAGAAAAGTTAATGGCTGCGATAATTAAAAAGAACACACAAATAAAGTTAATTACTGGGCTATCAAAATGCCCCATTGAAGCGTCATAAGTAGAAAAACCACCAATAGCCACCGTAGAAAAAGCATGGCAAATTGCATCAAACCAATTCATGCCAGCGCTCCAATACGCCAAAGTACATGCAAGGGTAATAGACACATAAATATACCAAAGGTGTTTAGCGGTGTCGGCTATACGCGGGGTCATTTTGGAATCTTTTACGGGGCCTGGAATCTCAGCCCGATACAACTGCATACCACCTACGCCAAGCATTGGCAGGATTGCTACCGCTAATACAATGATCCCCATACCACCAAACCACTGTAATTGTTGGCGATAAAACAATACCGATTTAGGCAGATACTCTATACCGGTCAGTACGGTAGCTCCTGTAGTGGTTAAGCCAGAAAAGGCTTCAAACACGGCATCGGCCAAAGAGAGATTGGGTTCTTGTAAAAATACCAGCGGTAAGGAGGCAAACGCGCCTAGTACCAGCCAAAACAAAACCACGATTAAAAAGCCTTCGCGGGCTTTTAAATCGCCATGCTCATGCCTATTTGGGTAATAAGCCATTAAGCCAATAACAACACTGAATATAAAGGCTAAAACAAACGGCACCCCTCCACCATCTTTATAAATTAAAGACACTAGCGCTGGTGGCACCATAGTAATACTGAATAGCGCAACCAATTGGCCAAGAATTTTTATGATGGTACGAAATTGCATTGAGCGTATCGCTTTTTTATTAGTAAATTAAAATAACTACTGTATGACTCGAAATTTAATGTTTAATCATTAAATGGAATGAATGTAAGACTATTACTCTTTGATTGTTAACTCAACTGCGCCGTGGCTTAAATCAAAAATATCTTTGATGGCTTGCTGCGCTTGGCGACTATCAATGGTAATAGTCCACTCAATATTTGCAGTAAACTGCTTTTCAATATTAAGTACCTGAAAGTTGGTTTTTAAGTATTGCTCTATCGCCCCTTGCATACTGTATTCACTAAAGCCCACCAGCTCAGCACTCGGCACTTTCACCACGGTTTGTAGTTTTGCTAAGGCATTATTGAGTGAACCACCATAAGCACGCACCAGCCCACCCGTACCGAGCTTTATACCTCCAAAGTAACGTGTTACCACAGCGGTCACTTCACCTAAGCCTGAGCCCACTAGCACATTGAGCATGGGTTTACCGGCGGTGCCATTGGGCTCTCCGTCATCAGAAAAGCCATAAACATGGCTGCCCCCTGGGTTACCTGCAACATGTGCCCAGCAATTGTGGCGTGCATCACTATATTTTTCTTCAATATTTTTAATAAAGGCTTTCGCAGCATTTAGATCGGGCGTGTGACCTATATGAACGATAAAGGTACTTTTTTTAATTTCTTCTTGATGAAATACAGCTTCGGCTGGGTATTTATATTCAGACATAGCACTTACTTAGGCTTTAATTAAAAAAATGGGGCCAAAAGGCCCCTTTGTATCCGTTTATTTTAGCGCGTATTGGCTAACTCGTCTTTATAAGGATTTAGTCGAGTAATAAATTACGCGTCATATTTTCTAGGCTATCTTCGTGAACAATAATATTGTCCTCGATACGAATACCGCCAAAAGGTTTAAACGCTTCGACCTTTTCCCAGTTAATAAACTGCTTATTGTCTGTTTGTGCTAAATCACCCAATAAAGAGTCAATAAAGTACAAACCTGGCTCAATAGTAAATACTTGGTTTTTCTCAATTAAGCGAGTACAGCGCAAGAATGGATGACCCTCTGGTGGCGCTTGATGTGCCCCTGTTTCATCACGCATAAAACCACCCACATCGTGAACCTGTGCACCTAAATGATGCCCTAAGCCATGCGGGAAGAAAGTTGAGGTAATTTGACGCTCAACAATTTCGGCTGCAGGTAGTTTAACAATATCAAAATCACTTAATAGCTGAGCAATACGGTTATGACAATCAATATGCAGATCGCCATACAGTAAACCTGGCTTTAAGCTTTTTCCTAACTCAATTTGATGCGCTGTCATAGCGTTAACTAAGTCAGCAAACTCACCCTGCTTTTTAAAGTCGTAGGTACGGGTAATATCCGCAGCGTAACCATTAAAATTAGCGCCCGCATCAATTAAAAATGAATTATGCGTTTGTGGTGCTTTTGGCTCAAAATGGGTGTAGTGCAAAATAGCGCAGTTTTCGTTAAGTGCCACAATATTGCCATATGGCATTTCGTTTTCACTTTGGCGCGTTGCCATTAAGTAAGCTTGCTGAATATCAAACTCGCTACCACCATTAAAAAACGCATCACGCGCTGCTTTATGGCCATCAACCGCAATACGATTCGCATTACGTAAACATTCAAGTTCATATTGCGTTTTATAAGCACGGTGGTAATGAATATAGTTAAGTACTGGCTCAGGGTTCATAATACTAAAGCCAAGTGCTTGTGCTACTTCGAGGTATTCACCAATGTAGGCAAATTTAGCTTTATCGTAAGGTAGTAGCTTTTCAACCTGATCGGGTTGTAATAACAATTCAATATCGAAGTATTCTGCCCAAAAATCTCTTGGCTCATCAGGTACTTTATGCCAAAAATCAATTGGGCGATAAAAAATAAGTTTTGGCTTATCGCTACCATTTACCACAATCCAGCAATGTGGATTATCAATAACCGGTAGCCACGCTTTAAAATGAGGGTTAACTTTAAACGGGTAATACATATCATCTAAAAATTGGCGCTTAGCTTGGCCTGAATGAATGACTAATCCTTCTAACCCTTCTTGCTCACAAATAGTACGTGTACGCTGCTGCAATGTTGCAATATGTTCGGCGTATAAAACGGCTAATTTTTCCATAATAAACCCATCTGTTAAATTTAACTTGCTTTGAGTCTACCACTTATACACAAAGCGCTCAAAAAAGAGGGATACGTACTGTGTAAATATCCCTCTGTGGTTGTAGATTTATTTTTACTATCCGCCCATCGTCATTTCTAATATGGGGGCTAGAAGGTTTCCCTCCCGACCAAGGCGAGTATGATAAACCTGCCGATAAGCAAATACATTTTTTACATAATCTCGGGTTTCTCTGTAAGGAATAAGTTCAACCCATAGCTCAGCCGGCATTGCTTCTTCTGGTAACCAACGCTTAATACGATGATACCCAGCGTTATAAGATGCTGTAGCTAACACCTCATTGCCGTGGTTTTTCTTTTTTAAATACTGTAAATAACGAGTCCCAAGACGAATGTTGGTTTTTGGTTGATACAAACGACGATTAGAAACCGTGCCTTTATTAATATACTTTGCCGTACTCGGTAATAGCTGCATTAACCCGCGTGCATTTGCATGGGAGCGCGCATCAGGTGCAAATGAGCTTTCGCGACGTGCAATAGCAATACTCCAAGTTAGGTCAATTTTGCTTCGCTTGCTGTAACGCTCAAACATTTCTTGAAATGCAAAAGGGAAACGCAAATCCACATAATCCCATGCTTTTATTTTTGCTAGGGTGAATATAGTACTATCAAACCAATCCAGCTCGGCTGCAAGTACCGACGCAGCTAATTTTTCATCATCAGCTGAGGTATCAGTTAAATAATTCCACTCGCGTCGAGCAGCAGTAAAGCGCTCTAACTCATACAAGGCTTTGGCACGCTTAAAGCCCGGTGCGTTACTCACTCTTGTTACTAAAGCTTGATTTACATTAACGGGCAACTCATTTAAATCAACCGGTATGCCCAAACGTGCAGCGGCTAAAAAGCCGTAATAATCACGATTAGCGGCCACTTTAGTCCAAATTGCCTTAGCTTTTTCATGATCTGCGCGTTTGTCATAACTATAAGCAAGCCAATACTGTTGCCCTAAGCTAAGATTTTCTTTACCTGTAAAAAATGCCGCAATTCCCTCCCAATCTTGGGTTTTGAGTAGATTAGCTAACTGCCATTGCATTAATTTACGATCTTGGCGCTCTTTGGGTACTTTATTTAAATAGAAGCTAGCTTGGCTATGGCCGCTCGACGCCAATGAAAGCGCAAAGGTATAATATACATCCGCTTTTTCATCATCAGTGTAATCAAATAACCCCTCAATTTTTTGCCATGCCTTTAATGCCAACTCTTTATCACGCCAAATTAAACGCTTAATACCATAAAGCGCTATTTCACCCTCTTTCACTGTTTTGCGCTTATAACGGTATAACCCCGCCGCTGCACTTGGGTCACGTCTTACTTTTGAGTATAAATCGGCTAAGTAGCGCTCATTGGCTGGCAACAATGTTTTTAAATAAGGCAGTAAACGATAAGACCCGCCTTGTGCCGCTAGAGTGACACGTTGCCAAACAACATCGGGCGTTAAATAACCATTTTGACGCCAGCGTTTAAAAAGGCCATCGCATTCACTTGGCTGCGACTCACCCACTGTCCATAAGTCGGTTACCTGATTGAGTATTGCTTTTTTAGGCGCACCAAGATCAAGCTGAAAAGTAAGGTGGGTACAAGTAAGCTCACTGTCAGAGGTTTCACGGTAGTTTTTAATAAACGCTGCTTTTTGATTTCTGCGTTTTAAATAGTTTAACCATGCTTTACGCACTGGCCACTCTAATGGCGTATGTTCATAAACAGTGAGAAAATTTTCTATCTCTGTTTGGTGGGCTAAGCTTGGGTAACGTTCCCAATAGGCTTTTTCAACATACGGTTTAAGCGGATGAGACAATGAATCCACCGCTTCTTTAAAATTTTGATAATTGCCATAGCGCGCCTGTTTTTCAGCGTCTAAAAATGCATCAATATCAGTTTTCGCGTTGGCAGAGGGGAAAGAGAAAAATAGAGTCGCTGCCGCTACGCTTAATAAGTATTTTTTCATAATGTCCTTTAGGGCATAGTAACCTTCAAGGCTGACGAAGTGTGGCGAAGAGTAAGTAAACAACAGCACATACACAGCTGTACTATTTATTCTAATAAAACCCAAGCTATGAACACTAAGACAGCGCAATAAAATGAATAAAGAAAACTTTCAAACCCACCTTAGCACCAAACCAGCTATATTTTAACCAGACGTTTGTAACCAAGATAAATTTTTCGTTGCATTTTTAATTTAAAGCAAGCACACTGGTCTGAATATGAACTCATCGTACCAGTCTTAGTTCATCAACTAGGGAGAATAATAATGTTATATAAAAGCGATTCCTTTGAAGTTAGCTTCGTGAAGGAAAACATCGCCGAGTTTAAGTTTTGTGCTACAGGTTCTGTAAACACATTATCTCAAAAAACTCTTTCAGATTGCGCGGCAGCATTAAAAGAATTAGCCGCTAACGCTGATATTAAAGGCATGATTTTTACCAGTGATAAAGACCACTTTATTATTGGTGCAGATATCTTCGAATTTTTACCTACTTTTACTAAACCTGAAGCAGAATTAGTAACGTGGATCAAAAATGCAACTGACGTTTTTGATGCAATTGAAGATTTACCATTCCCAACACTAAGTGTTATAAACGGCTTGGCGCTTGGCGGCGGCTGTGAGTGGGCACTTGCTACCGATTATCGTGTTGCAAGTGACTCAGCAAAAATGGGTTTACCAGAAGTTAAATTAGGCATAATGCCTGGATTTGGCGGTACAGTGCGCCTTCCGCGCATTATTGGCGCCGATAACGCGATGATGTGGATCACCACAGGTAACGAAAATCGCGCAGCTGATGCCCTTAAAGTAGGTGCGTTTGACGCAGTAGTTAGTGCCAACAAACTACAAGAGTCAAGTATAGCAACATTAGAATTAGCGATTGCTGGCAAGCTAGATTGGCAAGCAAAACGCGCTGTAAAATTACAACCGCTTAAATTAAACCGTGTTGAGCAAGGCATGAGCTTTGCAATGGCAGAAGGTATGGTAATGGGTAAAACCAAAGGCCACTATCCTGCTCCAGTTATGGCCGTTCGCACTATTAAAGCAGCAGCAAACTGCTCACGCGCAGAAGCAATGGCAATTGAAAATGCCAACTTTGCAAAGCTTGCTCGTACCAACGAAGCAGCCGCGCAAACAGGTATCTTTTTAGCGGATCAATACATTAAAGGTAAAGCACGTAAATTTGCTAAGCACAGCGATGTAGAAATTAAACAAGCTGCTGTATTAGGCGCAGGTATTATGGGCGGCGGTATTGCATACCAATCTGCTTATAAAGGTACACCAATCATAATGAAAGACATCCAACAGGATGCACTTGATTTAGGTATGGGTGAAGCGTCTAAGCTATTAGGTGCAAAAGTTAAGCGCGGCCATATGCCAATGGAAAAAATGCTAGCAACGCTTAGCAAAATCAAACCGACGCTTAATGATGCAGACCTACAAAACGCCAACATTATTGTTGAAGCGGTAGTAGAGAACCCTAAAGTGAAGCAAGCCGTACTTGCTGATCTTGAAAAGAATATGCCTGAAGGCACTGTGCTCACGTCAAATACATCGACTATTTGTATTGACCTACTTGCAGAAGCACTTGAAAAACCAGAAAACTTCTGTGGTATGCACTTTTTCAACCCAGTACCAAAAATGCCATTAGTAGAAATTATCCGTGGTGCAAAAACCTCAGATAAAACCATTAATGCCGTAGTTGATTACGCACTTAAACTAGGTAAATCGCCGATTGTTGTTAACGATTGCCCAGGCTTTTTTGTAAACCGTGTTTTATTCCCTTACTTTGCAGGCTTTAGCAAATTAGTGGTTGAAGGCGCTAACTTTGCAAAAGTAGATAAAGTCATGGAAAACGTATTTGGCTGGCCTATGGGTCCGGCTTACCTACTTGATGTAGTCGGTATTGATACTGCTTTCCATTGTACTGGCGTAATGGCAGACGGCTTCCCTGAACGTATGGCACGTGCAGAGAAAGATCCAGTGACTGTTTTTGCTAACGAAAAACGTTTTGGTCAAAAGAACAAAGCAGGTTTTTACAAGTATGAAACAGACCGTCGCGGTCGTCTTAAAAAATCGCATGACCAAACAGCGATTGAACTACTCGCACCAATTACAGACGCACCAAAAGAATTTGATAAACAAGAAATCATTGACCGTTGTATGATTCCAATGATCAACGAAGTGCTACTTTGTTTACAAGAAGGCATTGTTGCTTCTCCTCAAGAAGCTGATATGGCACTTGTATACGGTGTTGGTTTCCCTCCATTTAGAGGCGGCGCGTTCCGTTACTTAGATCAAACAGGTTTAGCTAACTTTGTTGCAGCAGCAGACAAATACGCTCACCTAGGTGCGATTTACCAAGTATCAGAGCAAACTCGCAAGTGGGCTGAAGAAGGCCGTGTTTTCTATAAGGTGGAAGGTTAATATCATGAATAATCCAGTAATTGTAGATTGTATCCGCACACCAATGGGTCGCTCAAAAGGCGGCGTATTTAAAAACAAACGTGCAGAAGACTTAAGCGCTCATTTAATGAAAGGCTTATTAGAACGTAATCCAGCAGTTGACCCTGCGTCAATTGACGATATTTATTGGGGTTGTGTACAGCAAACTTTAGAGCAAGGCTTTAACGTTGCACGTAACGCATCTCTACTTGCAGGCATTCCACATTCAGTGCCAGCAACCACAGTGAACCGTTTATGTGGCTCATCAATGCAAGCATTGCATGATGCTGCTCGCGCTATTATGACTGGCGCTGGCGATACTTACCTAATTGGTGGTGTTGAGCACATGGGCCACGTACCTATGACTCACGGTAACGACTTTCACCCAGGCTTAGCTACATCAATTGCACAAGCATCTGGCTCTATGGGTTTAACTGCTGAGTACCTTGCTACTATTCACGGTATTAGCCGTGAGCAACAAGATGAGTTTGCTTACCGCTCGCATCAACGTGCACATGCTGCAACAGTTGAAGGGCGTTTCCGCCGCGAAATTTTAGCAATGGAAGGTCACGATGCTGACGGTTCACTTATCCTTGTTGAAGATGATGAAGTAATTCGCCCTGAAACAACCGTTGAAGGCTTATCGCAACTTCGTCCAGTATTTAACCCTGCTACGGGTTCTGTTACAGCGGGTACGTCTTCAGCACTTTCTGATGGCGCATCAGCTATGTTAGTGATGAGCGAAGAAAAAGCAAAAGAACTTGGCTTACCAATTCGTGCATATATTCGCGCGATGGCCGTTGCCGGTTGCGATCCATCAATCATGGGTTACGGCCCAGTACCAGCAAGTAAAAAAGCATTGGCACAAGCTGGTATTACTATTGATGACATCGATGTTGCTGAACTTAACGAAGCATTCGCAGCACAATCACTACCCGTACTTAAAGACTTAGGTTTAGCGGATGTGGTTGACGAAAAAGTGAATTTAAATGGCGGCGCTATCGCACTGGGTCACCCGCTGGGTTGTTCGGGTTCGCGTATTAGCACCTCACTTATTCACTTAATGGAAGACAAAAACGCAAAATACGGTTTAGCGACTATGTGTATTGGTTTAGGCCAAGGCATAGCAACTGTATTTGAACGTGTTCAAGACTAATTAGTGTTGAATATGTAAAACCAGCTTGGTGATTAAAAAGGCGAACTAGCGCAAGTTAGTTCGCCTTTTTTATACCACCCGCTTTTGCAGGTTTAAAATGAATAATGTGATCGGGTGCATTAAATTTATTTCAGATTATCTATTAATAAGTTGAGCTGTTTTGTTATACGTAAAATAGTTAACCAACAGCTTTATTTGCGCTAAACTACCCGACCTAACCAAGCCACGACTATTTTTGCAGGTAATTTTTATGAGCTTTGATAACCCCGATCACCAATTAGATGCTATCGGCCTTCGCTGCCCAGAACCTGTGATGATGATACGCGCTGCAATTCGCAAAATGAGCGACGGCGAAACACTGCTTATTATTGCCGACGACCCCTCAACTACCCGTGATATACCCAGCTTTTGTACGTTCATGGATCACACGCTAGTGGCTAAAGAAGTTGAAGAGTCACCATATAGATATGTGGTGAAGAAAGGGTTGTAAAGCTATCAGCTATCAGCTATCAGCTATCAGCTATCAGCTATCAGCTATCAGCTATCAGCTATCAGCTATCAGCTATCAGCTATCAGCTATCAGCTATCAGCTATCAGCTATCAGCTATCAGCTATCA
>NZ_JASDCM010000027.1:0-26644 GCF_030407915.1 Pseudoalteromonas sp. APC 3250 | reverse complement strand
GTGGGGTCGCATTATAGGGCGAATCGATTTTAACGCAAGCGTTTTTAAAGGCTTTTTTGCATTTAATTTTTACCCCAAAGATACCCCACCTAGACACACATGTTACCCACAAAACCCTGTGGATAACCCTGCGTTTATCCTCTTTTTAAATGTAGAAAACAAAAAAGCATCTTTAGTTAGATGCTTTTATAAAGGTTCTAATTAGCCGTTAATATAAAATACTATAGAGCTTGCGGCGATATTTAGCGGCTAATGCATCGCCGTCAGGTAAAGAGGCGATTATTGCTAAGAAGTTTGGTTTGGCTTCATCATAGTTAAGATCCTTTTTAAGGATAGTAAAGAGTGCTTCTAATGCCTCTTCTTTCCTTCCCGCTTCATTTAAAAGGTTACTTAGCTGCATTTGCAAATCAAGTTCATTTGGATGTTTAGCGACTTTTTCTTGAAGTTCTTTTATCTGCGGTGAATCGGTTGCCTCTAATGCGGCCTCACATTTTGCCTTAATATTATTAAAGTATGCATCTTGCTCTTTTACATCTATTGTTTCTATTAACGCAGCGGCTTCATCGAGTTTGTGGATTTGTATACATATATCTGCCAGTACTAATTTAATCCTCGCATTTCGACTATCAAGTTCATACGCTTGTTTGGCATAAGTAAACGCGGCATTTAAGTCGCTATTAATCAGTGCTTGCTTAGCCTGCTCTAATAATAAGTCTTGTTGAGCTGGTAAATGTTTAGATAATGCATCACGAACTTGGCTTTCTGTTTGAGCACCCGCTAATAAATCAACTGGAGCTGAGTCTTTTAATAACACTAAAGTAGGTAAGGTTTGCAATCCAACTTGTTGGGCAAGTTGAGAGGCAAGTGCCTGCTCTGCATCGCAGTCTAAGTTTGCGACTACTATATAGTTGCTGTATTCAGCAGCTAACTTATCTAAGATAGCTGCTTGGCTAATACACTCTGGGCTTTGTGGAGAAAAAAAGTTAAGTAGTACTAACTTTTGTTGTGATGTTTCACCCAATACTTGCTGAAGGTTTTGTGCGTTAAGACTAACTATATTGCTCATTGAATTATTGCCATGTTCATCTATTTAGGTTTTTATATGGTGATGAAGATAATAATTACAAGTCATCTGTTTAAATCATTTAAATACAATAGAAGGTAGTGAGGAAAATATGAAATTAGCGTATGTAAGTGCATTGTGTTTATTAGTCAGCCCATTATTGAATGCGCAAGCACTTAAGTTGGATCTTGATACCAGCATGCCGGCAATAGAAAAACTTTACTTAGACCTACATCAATCACCTGAATTGTCATATAAGGAAAAGCAAACAGGTCAAAAAATCGCTGAACGACTTCAGAAATTAGGGTTTGACGTAACCGATAATGTAGGTGGCTATGGTGTAGTCGGAATTTACAAAAATGGTCAAGGCCCTACCGTCATGATCAGAACTGATACTGATGGCCTGCCTATAACAGAGCAAACAGGCAAAACTTACGCATCAACTATTACCACAATTAATGATCAAGGTAGTGAAGTTGGCGTTATGCATGGCTGTGGTCATGATATTCATATGAGCTCTTTTATTGGTACTGCTGAGCAATTAATTACGCATAAAAATAAGTGGCAAGGTACTTTAATGATGGTTGCTCAACCCGCTGAAGAAGTAGGCGGTGGTGCAAAAGCAATGCTCAAGGAAGGATTATTTAACAAATACGCTAAACCAGATCATATTATTGCTTTGCATGTAAGCGCTAGCGTTGCTGCGGGTAAAGTGGCAATGAAAAATGAATACACTATGGCCAGTGTTGATTCTGTTGATATTAGTATAAAAGGCAAAGGTGGCCATGGTGCTTACCCGCATACAACTATCGACCCTGTGATCATCGCAGCTCGAACGATACTTGCACTACAAACAATTACTAGTCGTGAGCTTTCTCCACTTGAGCCTTCAGTGATAACGGTGGGTTCCATTCATGGTGGCTCTAAACACAATGTTATTTCTGATGAAGTTAAGTTGCAACTTACGCTACGCAGCTACAATCCAGATATACGTAACGCACAAATAGTGGCAATTAAACGTATTACTGCAGGTATAGCACAAAGTGCAGGCCTCGAGGAATCTCTCTACCCTGTAGTGAAAGTTCATGAAGATGAATCAATTCCATCAACTTACAATAACCCAGTACAAACTAACCTTGTTCGAAACGCTATAAAAAGTGCGATAGGTGATGCAAACGTGCTCGAAACAGAAGCGGTAATGGCCGGTGAAGACTTTGGATTATACGGGCGCACCGACGAAAATATTCCTATCACCTTATTTTGGCTAGGTGGCGTTAACCAACAGCAGTACGCCAAGGCAATAAAAAATAACGAAACACTGCCCTCGTTACATTCAAGTAAATTTGCGCCTGATTATAAAGTAGCACTGCCTACAGGAATAAAGGCAATGAGTAACGCCGCTGTGGCACTATTCAATCAGTGACCTTCAACGCTATATGTAAGCCCTGCGATTAATTTACCGCAGGGCTTTTTTTATAACTCGACTTTTTATACGGCGCTTTTTTTGTACGTTTGGCAAAGCGCTTTTTAGGTGACGTTTTAGGTAACAGTGCAAATGCCTGACTATTGCAGTTCGCTGCTTGACTTACAAAATTAGTTAAATCGGATAATAAAGGTTGTATAAACTGCTGATAACTCATTGCTTGCTGTGCAATATCACCTAAACTCGACTCCCATTTTGCAGTTAAGTCGGGGCTTGATAATCCCTCTGGTAATACACTAATTAATGCCAGACCTGTTTCAGTTGCTTTAATTGCTTTTCCCTCACGTTTTAAAAAGCGACGTTTAAATAACAGCTCAATAATGCCTGCACGCGTTGCTTCTGTACCGAGGCCATCTGTTTCTTTTAATATTTTTTTGATTTGCAGGTCTTTTACATAACGGCTAATTCCCGTCATAGCAGCAAGTAAGGTTGCATCGGTAAAATGAGCCGGAGGAGATGTATGCTTTTGCACCACTTCACCTTTAGTACAAGTAAGTGCCATGCCTTTTTCTAAATAAGGTAATGTAGCTACTTCTTTGAGTTCCGACTTACCCATGAGCAATTTAAAACCTAAGCTTACATCTTGCTTTGCACTTGCTTTAAATAAACCACCAGCTATGGTTACCTCTACTTTGCTTTCGTTGTAAATGTAGTCGGGATAAAACTGAATTAAATAGTGTCGACTTATTAACTGATAAATTTTTGCTTCATCATTGGCTAAACTCACACTTTTTAACTGTTTAGCTGTCGGCACAATGGCGTGATGAGCGGCCACTTTTGCATCATTAAAACATTTACTACGTTGTTTTGCATTTGCCTCATTTACCAGCTCTACTGACTGCCCACCATTTACGGCTATCGCTTTTAAAATAGCAGGTGCATCTTGGTGATGCTCTCTCGGTAAGTAACGGTTATCTGAGCGTGGGTAGGTAATTAATTTATGACGTTCATATAAAACTTGGCAAATATCGAGTACTTTTTGTGCTGGCATCCCAAAAGCTTTAGCAGCATCTATTTGTAAAGCAGATAAGTTATAAGGAAGAGGCGCGGTTTGTTTTTTTTGCTTTTGCTCAAGCGCTGTTACATTTGCGGGCTGATTAGCAATGCGTGAAGTCACATTTTCGGCTAAGGCTTTATTAAGTACTCTGCCCTCTTCATCTTGATATGGTTCGCACGCTTTACTCGGTATCCACTTAGCAGTAAATGATTGCTGCTCAGGTGTAACAAGATGAGCAAGTACTTCATAAAATGGTTTGGATACAAAATTTGCGATTTCATTATCACGATTTACAACTAAACCTAAAATAGGTGTTTGTACTCGCCCAACCGACAACACATTACCAAAGCCCGCTTTTTGCCCAGCTAGCGTATAAGCTCGCGTTAAATTCATACCAAACAACCAATCAGCACGAGACCGTGCTAAAGCAGATACACTCAAAGGGATAAAATCACGGTTAGCCCGCATAGAGTTGAGTGATTTTTTTACCGCAGTTAAGTTTAAATCACTAATCAATAAGCGTTGAATACTTTGCTTTTTAGTTTGACTAATTTTTGCTTGCTCGATTACTTCATCAACCAGTAGCTGACCCTCACGATCAGGATCGCCAGCATGCACGAGTGTTGTAGCCTGCTTAATTAATTTTTTTAAAATGGTAAGCTGCTTACGGGTTTTTGTTTTAGCTTTTAATTGCCAGTGTTCAGGCACAATAGGTAAATGCTCAAATTGCCATTTTTTAAAACGCTCATCATAGTCATCGGGTTCTGCTTGCTCGAGCAAATGACCTATGCACCAAGACACACAATCACCATTCGCCACTTCAATATAACCATCATGCTTTTTATGAGGTTTTGGAAGCGCATCTGCAATAGCACGCCCTAATGAAGGTTTTTCAGCAATATAAAGTTTCATAATCAAGCTCTAACACTGTTCATATAAACAGTAGTTTAGCATATCAGTTTAAAACTGGGGATATTTTTATAGTTTCTAACTTAAAGCTTTATTTCGCTTATTAACAAAAAGATATAAAAGAGGCAGGTAGCAGACAACAACAGTGGCAATATTTATTAAAGGCATAAATGTTTGATACATCACAGTGCTATAAGATAAATCCCAAAGGTGTCGGTCAACTAAGCGAAATAATTGAAGAATGGGTGCACCAATAACAATAAGCTGCCCAAGTACACATTGCCACAAATGCACTTTATCTTTAAGACCCCAATAAGCAATAAGTGCCATCCAAGTAATATCTGTTAATGCCCATACAAGGTAACGGTATATATAAATACCATCATCAAACGCCATTAAACTTGAGTAGGTCACAGTGCCAAATAAGAAAAAAGCGGCAGTAATAACAACGAACCTAAGAGCTAAATAATCTTTGAGGATAAAGAATATAAAAATAGCCGGACTCAAAATAAGAACCCAGCTTTTGCTTAATATACTTACAAAATACAAAAACCATTCAGGCAAACTAAATAACCTTACTTAGCTTTTGTATCTTCATCAGTTCCATCGCCGTTACCAGGCATACTACAATACTTAGTCAACATATTCGCCCCATTACATTTGTTAAGAATGTTGCATTCTATGCTAAAAAAGGTACATAGCCAAGTCATTCTATCTTACATCAATTGGCGCTGACTCTTTTGCCTTGCCTTGTAAAATTGATATTTCTACACGGCGGTTACGTCTGCGATCTTCGCGGGAATCATTAGGTACTAAGGGCCTGGTTTCTGCACGCCCTACCACCATCATTCTGGTTTTATCAAAACCTGGAACTTTTTGTAATTCACTCGCTACCGCAACTGCGCGTTTAGATGATAAATCCCAGTTATTAATGTAAAGCTCGTTGGATACCTGAAAGTCATCCGTATGACCAGACACCGTAATTTCACCGGGTACATCTTTAAGTAATCGGCCAATATCTTGAATGATAGGTTTAAATTGTGGTTGTAAAAATGCACTCCCCGATGGAAACGAGCCATTTTCTCTAATACGAATTATGATTTGCTGCCCTAAAGATTCAAGCTCAATAGCCCCATCAATAATTTGCTTTTCAAGCTGTTGCGCAATTTTTTTAACTAAGTCATTTATTTGCTCTTGATCAGCAGCAGACACTGCCGTAGCTGCAGCAACTTCCTCTGAGGTACTGCTTGATTCACCACCTCGCTTTTCACCACGTTGCTCTTGACGTCCACCTGCGGAGCTTTCATCTCCCGCCTGAAACTCAAGCATTTGTTGGGTCATTTCAACCGTTTGTTGCTGAATGGTTTCTATAGGAGTTGGCTCAGGTTTACCCGGCGTAAACTCCATAGCAATAACAGATGTCCCTTTTGGAATGTCTTTTACTTCTATTTTATTTTGTACACCAAAAGCAAACTTCATTGAGCCTGCAATTTGTTTAAATTTAAGTACATCCATTTCAGAAAATGCGAGTAAAAGTACGAAAAAGCACATTAATAATGACATTAAATCGGCAAACGTTCCCATCCACGCAGGAAGTCCTGGAGGTGGGCATTTGCACTCTTCATCTGACATAATTATTCCTCAGTATTGACTGCGCGTTTTGATTCAGCTAGATAATTTTTCAAGATCCCTTCAATTACTTTAGGATTTTGCCCGTCTTGAATACCTAATACTGCATCTAAAATTAAGCGCTGATTCATGGCCTCTTCGTCTTTACGCAGTTCTAGTTTTACCTGAATAGGAATGGCTACAACGTTTGCTAAAAACGCACCGTATAATGTGGTTAACAACGCAACCGCCATTGCCGGTCCGATAGCTTTGGGGTCATCCATGTTCGAGAGCATAGCCACTAAGCCTATCAACGTACCGATCATCCCCATTGCAGGTGCAATATCACCTAATGATTTAAATAAGGTTGCCCCCATTTCATGGCGAGTGGTGGTTAACGAAATATCTTTTTGTAATGTTGCTCGTACCACATCAGCATCATGCCCATCTACTAGCATATCAACGCCTTTGCGCATAAAAGGATTTGGGATTTCGGCTTCTTCTAAGGCTAAAAATCCGCCTTTTCGAGCAGAGTCAGCTAATTCTACCGCTTTTTCGATTAATGCTTCAGGAGGCTCAATTTTAAACATAAACGCTTTTGCACATACTTTACCAATGCCAAGAAATTGCGACATGGTAAAATTAGATAAAACGATAAAAAGGGAACCACCGAATACAATAACCACAGAAGGGGTATTGTAAAACATAGCGACTTCACCGCTACTACTCATAAACATGGACATGACAATTAAGCCAATTGCGCCAAGGATCCCAATAATGGTTGCTAAATCCACATTCCCTCCAAAGGTTTTATATTTTTTCTTCGCAAGCGTTGTTATTAATTGTTTATCGGCAAGATACTGAAATACTTAAGTGATTTTTATGATAAACGGTAAAATTAAGATTAGTTATATTTTAGATCAACATAGGTAATCAATCTAATTAATCAAAATTAATAATTTTAAAAAATAACGTTGAAACGCAATAAAACCCAATCAACAGCATTTATCTATCAAAAAACAATATCATTCTTTGACCTAGTTTAGCATTCCCCCTAAAATTGGCGTCTAAATTTATTATGTAAGTTGAAAATAAAGATGGCGACTAAAAAACCTGAAAATTTAAGTTTCGAACAAGCACTAGAAGAGTTAACAACAATTGTCAGTGAAATGGAACAAGGTGATTTATCGCTTGAACAGTCTTTAAAGCAATTTGAGCGAGGTATTGCACTTGCGAGCGCATCTTCAGGCAAACTTCAACAAGCTGAGCAAAAGGTGTCGATATTAATGGGTAATGACGAAAAAGCACCGCTTACTCAGTTTGATAACGATATGGAATAATCGTGAGCATAAAAGAACAAATAAAACTCGCTCAAGATGATGTAGCTAATACGCTCAACCTTTATTTTGAACAACCTCTTGAAAGCGACAATACTATAAAAGAAGCCACACATTACAGTGTAATGAATGGTGGTAAAAGACTGCGCCCGTTTTTAGTGTACACCACAGGTAAAATACTCGGTGCTGACAAGCGTGATTTAGATGTACTTGCCGCAGCCATTGAATGTATTCATAGTTATTCATTAGTGCATGACGACTTACCTGCTATGGATGATGATGATTTACGCCGTGGTCGCCCTACATGTCATATTGTATACGGTGAAGCACAAGCGATTTTAGCTGGAGATGCACTGCAAACTTTAGCATTTGAACTTATTGCTAAGCACACATTTAAATGTTCGACTGAAGCACAATTAAAAATGATCGCAGCACTAGCGCATGCATCGGGGTTACAAGGTATGGTTGCCGGACAAGGCCGCGATATTGCAGCAACCGATAAGGTTATTACTGTTGATGAGTTAGAACGCATTCATAAACTTAAAACCGGTGCGCTAATAAATTGTGCGATTACTCTTGGCGCACTGTGCGCCCCTAATACAAGCCAACAAACTTTAGATAACTTATCAACTTTTGGATACGCTATAGGGCTTGCATTTCAAGTTCATGACGATATTTTAGATGTTGAGGGCGATACGCTTACTTTAGGCAAGCCACAAGGGTCAGATATTGCAGCGAATAAAGCGACATACCCCGCTTTATTAGGTATGCTAGGCGCTAAGCAAAAAGCACAAAATTTAATACAACAAGCCCATGAGGCATTAGCTAACATTGACGCAGACACAACAGATTTAGCGGCATTGGCTAACTATTTAATTGAACGTGACCATTAAATACAGCTAAAACGTATTAACTCTTAGTATAAAATTATTACTGAATATTAAGTCGCCTTTTAAACCTCGTTTGTTTTGAGGAGGGTTAATATTAGCGAAGGATATATAAAAAACCATGACACTTGATAGCAGCAAGTATCCATTACTTGATTTGGTGAACGAACCAGCCCACTTGCGAGACTTAGCACAAGATAAGCTTCCTGCATTTAGCCATGAATTGCGTGACTATTTACTCAATTCGGTATCGCAAAGTAGCGGCCATTTAGCGTCTGGTTTAGGAACCGTAGAACTTACCGTTGCACTACATTATGTATACAACACACCCGATGACCGCTTGGTCTGGGATGTGGGTCATCAAGCTTATCCGCATAAAATACTGACTGGCCGTCGTGATCAAATGCATACCATTCGCCAAAAAGACGGATTGCATCCTTTCCCTTTTAGAGATGAAAGTGAATACGACACCTTTAGTGTTGGCCATTCAAGTACCTCAATTTCTGCGGCGTTAGGTATGTCTATTGCTGCACAAAAAGAAGGCAAAGGGCGTAAAACAGTCGCGGTAATAGGCGATGGCGCAATTACTGCTGGTATGGCCTTTGAAGCAATGAACCACCTTGGCGATGTTAAATCAGACATGCTGATCATTTTGAACGATAACGAAATGTCGATATCTGAAAATGTCGGTGCGTTAACCAATCATTTTGCGCGTATTTTATCAGGTAGCTTTTATACCAACATCCGCGAAGGCAGTAAAAAGCTGCTCTCTGGTGTACCGCCGGTAAAAGAGCTTGCCAGCCGTATGGAAGAACACATTAAAGGGATGATGATCCCGGGTACTTTTTTTGAAGAATTAGGTCTAAATTACATTGGCCCAATTGATGGACATGATGTGAATATGTTGGTTGATACGCTGCGCAATATGCGTAACTTAAAAGGCCCACAGCTTTTACATATAAAAACCCAGAAAGGCAAAGGTTACAAGCCTGCCGAAGCCGATCCGATTGGTTATCATGGCGTACCAAAATTTGATCCTGCAACATCAAGCTTACCAAAATCTAAGCCAGGTGCGGCGACTTTCTCAAATGTGTTTGGTGATTGGCTTTGTGACATGGCCGAGCAAGACAGTAAGCTCATGGCAATCACGCCAGCTATGCGTGAAGGTTCAGGCATGGTACGTTTTTCTAAAGAGTATCCAGAACAATACTTTGACGTAGCAATAGCAGAACAACACGCTGTTACTCTTGCTGCAGGTTTTGCTTGTGAGGGCTTAAAGCCCGTTGTGGCTATCTATTCTAGCTTTTTACAACGCGCGTACGATCAACTAATTCACGACGTTGCACTGCAAAACCTACCGGTATTATTTGCTATAGACCGCGCCGGTATTGTTGGAGCCGATGGTGAAACCCATCAAGGCGCCTACGACTTAAGCTTTATGCGCTGTATACCTAATATGGTCATTATGGCCCCAAGTGATACTAACGAATGCCGTCATATGCTTTATACAGGCTATCAAGCTAATTGTCCTGTTGCTGTTCGTTACCCGCGTGGTAGTGCAGGCTCAGCAGACATTCAAAGCACTATGCAACAACTTGAAATGGGTAAAGCGAATGTAATTAAAAAAGGTACTAAAGTGGCTATATTGTCATTTGGTACCTTGCTTGAAAACGCACAACTTGCCACTGATGAGCTCAATGCCACTCTAGTAAACATGCGATTTATTAAGCCACTTGATACGGCATTAATTAATGAGCTGATTAATGATCACGATATTATTGTAACCCTTGAAGATAACGCGATTGCGGGCGGTGCAGGCTCTGCAGTTAATGAATATTTAACGAGCATTAAAGCCGATGTAAAAGTGCTTAACTTAGGTATTCCTGATGAATTCATTAAACATGGCACACAACAGCAAATGCACGATGAAATGGGGTTAGGTGAACACGGTATTTTAACTTCAATTAAATCATTTATGAGCTAACACTTATCGTGTTTAATAAAAAAGGAGCCATTGGCTCCTTTTTTATTGCTCATCTATAACCTCTAGCGCATCCATACCTTAATATCGGCTAGACCATTGCTTTGTAACAAACCAATTTGCTGTTCAACATTGGGGTTTTGCTCAAACTCAAATGCATCTAATTGCTCGTCAAAGGTAATATTAGCGACGCCATCGCCGCCGCGTTTTTTAACTTGATGTAATGCTATGTCAGCTAGATTAATTGATGTTTCCCAGCTAATAACTTGCCCACCTAAGAGAGGTAACGGATAGAACGACCACCCGACTGACGCTGTTATATTGGTTGTTTCACCGTTAGGAAGCTGAAACGAATAATCTGCAATTGCTTGGCATAATTCAGATACATAGCTGTCGATTAAATTACATTTAAAATCGCGCAATAACAGTAAGAACTCATCACCACTCCAACGGGCAACATAATCAGAACCTTGAGTACGCGAGTTAAGTAATGCCGCTACTTGTTGTAAACAGCTATCTCCAGCAATAGGACCATAGGCATCGTTAATGCGGCTAAAGTTATCTAAATTAATAATTAACAACACCAACGATTTACCTTGAGCCTGCAATGACTGCGAGTTACGCTGAAAATGCTCAATATCTTTTGGTAGTTGATCAAACAAAAAACGGCGACTTCTCAGCCCTGTTAGCTCATCAGAGTGACTAACAAGTTTAAGCTGAGAGTTTACTTGGTTTAATTTATCGTTTGCTTGGCGAAGCTCAAGGGTTCGCTCAGTAATAAGCCCCTCAAGAACCTGCTGCTTACGTCGCTCTTGAACTTTAAATACCCAAAACACCAAATAAAAGAGCAACACAAAACCACTGGTGATCAGTAATCTAAAATATATAGTTTCACCAAATCGTTCAGGCACCACAAAAGCGTATTCGGCCGATTGCGCTTTGCCCCAATCTTCACCTTGACGTTTTGTCTCTAATTCAAATAAAAACATACCTGCTGGTAAGTTAGTGTAAATTGCTTCTCGGCGGGTATTTGCATAGCGCCAATCATTATCAAGTCCATTGAGTTTATACCTAAACTCTATACTTGCAGGTGCATAATAATCGATAGCGGTATAGGTAAGCGTTACATCACGCTCGTCAGTTTTAAGTACTGGCTTTTTACCTAACGCAGCCGCAGCAAGTTTTCGTGATGGCGTGGTTAAAGTTTCTATAGTTGGTTTAAGTGAACGCAGCCCAAATAATTCTACGTCTTTAGGAATTTCTACAACGCCTTGCAAGCTGGGATACCAAATTGAATTATCCATATCAACCACCGCATCATGGCCTAAACCATTACAGCATTGACTTGCTTTACCATCGAGCTGTCGATCAAATGAAGAGATCACTTCCTCCACTTTTAGGCTTTCAATGTTGGCTTTGAATTGCTCAACTGGCATGCGATAAACCCCTTTCATGGTGCTTACCCAAATGCGTTTTGTAGTATCATCGTACTCAAGACTAAATATAGAACCATATGGCAGCCCATTGGCGGCATCTAATTGCTGCCACTGCCCTTGTCCACTGCGATAAAACAAACCATCGTTAAGCGAGCCAATTAAAATCCCCACGCCTTTAATGTGTAAAATGCTAGTAACGTACGCACTTTCCAAAGTGGTTTGGTCGCCTATTTTTTCTATCCCGCGTTCAGTAAAGTAATACGCCCCTTTACTGGTACCAATCACCCCAAAATTTGGTTTATCTAAAACATAGGTTACAAACTTACTGCCTAAAAAAGCATTGTACGCAAAAGGGTTTAACCCGTTGTAATTTAAACGATATAAGCCTCGCCCAGTGCCCACCCAAAAGCCGCCTTTAGTCGACGTACTAATAGCAAATACAGGATTATCACTTAGCGCACGGGCAGGGAAACTATATAAGGTATTCGACTCGTAGAAAAACAAACCTCTACCAGTGGCAACATAAAGACGATTGCCGTCAAACTGTAAGTCATGTACTGAGGCATTACCATACTTGGCACTGTTGATGACATTGATAAACGTTTTATCGGCATCGAAATAGCCTACGCCGCTTTTGTTGGCAATCCATAACTTACCATCTGGTGATTTACTAATGGCCATAACCGCTTCGGTCATTTTAGAAATGGCTGAATGGCGCTCTATTCGCCCTTCGTGAGCAAGCCAAAGTCCCTCACTAAAACTCGCTAACCATATATTATTTTCATCATCTCTAAATATATCGGCAAACCAAATACTTTGATCTAATTGACTGGGCTCAACCCATTGCCAATCATCCGACTTCCCTCTGAACAATAAGCGCCCATAAGTCGATACCCACAAGCCACCATTGCCATCACTCATAAACTTATAAACGGCTGAGTTGTTAGCGTTAGGCAGCGGAAATGGGCGTAGCTCATCATCTAAATCTAAAAAGTAAGCGCCTAGCTCAGAAGCAAGATATAAATTGCCATTTAAAAAGGATAAGTCGTGAACAATTGTTTGTGCTAAACGATCAGGCAAGGCCACTTTAGCGGTAAGCTCTAAGCGCAATTTAGAAAAATCAGACGCGCTTTGCGTCAAGCGCAATAAATTACGATCGTTAACCAGCCAAATTCCCTCTGGTGAGAGCGCCATTTTACTGACTGACCCTACTATTTGGGTGATCGCAGTGGCATTTACGATAGGGCTCGGATTGTTTAGCTGGTCGCGCAGCTCTATCTGGCCTCTGTCTATGTAATAAAGCCCATTAGCTGCTATCCAAATACTGCCTTTAGAGTCTTCAAGAATATCTCTAACAGGGCCTTTAATATTAAACTCTTGTGCGGTTAGCTTTTCTGGGTCTATAACAACGAGGCCGTTTTTCGTGCCTATCCATAATAGTCCTTGGCCATCAATCAGTAATTTATTGATGCCATTGCTGGGTAAAAACAGACTATTTTGAGTGTTGTAATTAGTAAAAGTGTTACCATCAAATCGGCTTAATCCGAATTGCGTACCAAGCCACATGTAGCCTTGGTTATCTTGCACCACACTTTTGAGGGATTGTGAGGGAAGTCCGTCTTTAATGTTCCATTGTTTAACTACGTAATCAGTAATTGAAGCCGTACTTGGCATGGCACACATCAAGAGTACACAAACCAATAAAAATCGCATCATAGTGCTGCCACCTAGTTAAACAAATAATAAATTAAAAGGGTAGTAAACCTACTTTTATCAATGCTTGCAAACAAATAAGCGAAAAAATACCTGCAAGTACATCATCGGCCATAATACCAAACCCACCATGAGCACGTTTATCAAGTATACGAATCGGCCCTGGCTTTGCTATATCAAAAAAGCGAAATAGTAAAAAGCCCACTAATAATGTTTGCCAATTCAGTGCTGCACCAATCATCGTTATATAGTAACCAGCGACTTCATCCCAAACAATAGCTGGATGATCATGAACTTGAAGGTCATCAGCTGTTTTTCCACATGCCCAAATACCAAATATACTGATCACCACCGCAAATACAATTTGTAACCATAACGGAAAATGCATGGTAATAAAAATAAATGGTAACGCCGCTAAAGTACCAAATGTACCAGGGGCTTTAGGCGCAAGCCCTGTACCAAAACCCAAACCAAAAAATTGATGTGGGCGTTTTAAATTAAATAATCGGTTTTTATTCAAACCTGCTCCTTGGAAAAGTGCTCAAAGCCTTTGTGCTCAAAAACAAACTTTTCACCTTGGTGTAATAATTCTATATTCCCGTCACCACTTTTGATTTGGCCGATACAGGTTGCTTCTACACCGTATTGGCGCAACTTAATATCGAGCATACTCTTATTACTGTCTGGGACAGTGTAAAGTAGTTCATAGTCATCGCCATAGTTGAGTATAAAAGGAAGCTGTTGCTCAAAATCAAGACTCGCTTGCATCGCATCAGAAGTAGGTACATTTTCAATATTGATTGTTGCACTGACCTGTGACAAATCCAAAATGTGACCTAAATCAGCAAGTAAACCGTCTGAAATATCAATAGCTGATGACGCTAAGCCACGCAAAGCTTGTCCGGCGGCCACGCGTGGCGTTGGAAAGTTTAAACATTTATTAATATGCTTTAAATGTTCAGGTGCAACTGGCAAACCTTGTTTTTTTGACTCAATTGCCAAACCAGCATCACCTAGCGGTCCGGTTACAAAAATCCAGTCGCCCACTTTTGCGCCACTTCGACGCAGTGCTTTACCTTCAGGAACCGTGCCTTTTGCACAAATAGTAATACTGAGTGGGCCTTGAGTCGTATCGCCACCAATAATTTGTACATTAAAGTACTCAGCAATTTCATGCATGCCGTCAGTCAGCTCTGCAATCCATTGTGGATCGATACTTGGCAACGTGAGTGCAACCGATACCCATGTAGGCTCTGCACCCATGGCAGCTAAATCACTTAAATTTACTGCCAGAGCTCGATGCCCTAATGCGCGAGGAGAGATATCATGAAAAAAATGCACCCCAGCAACTAAGGTATCTGTTGTTACAGCAAGCTGACAGTTTGCTGGTACTGTGACAAGCGCACAGTCGTCTCCAATCCCTAAATTAACATCGCGACGAGTGATACCGCGACCTTTAAAGTAGTGATTAATTAATTCAAATTCCTTCATACACAAAAAAGCCGACCTATGCCGGCTCTCCTTTTTAACGGTTATTTATAACAACTCACTGAAATTAATATGCAGCTTAAGTTGTTATGACTTGCGTAACTGTTTTACAGCTTTATCAAGTACACCGTTTACAAATTTATGGCTATCTTCAGCGCCAAACATTTTCGCTAATTCAATGCTTTCATTGATAGCCACTTTGTAAGGAACATCTTCACGAAATTTAAGCTCGTAGCTGCTTAAACGTAAGATTGCACGTTCAACTTCGTCTAATTCATCAAATGGACGAGTTAAATGAGGCGATACAGCTTCGTCTAGTTGCTTATGATTTACGGCAACTCCACGCGCTAAATCTTTAAAATATTCAACATCAATTTTAGTCACATCGTTTTCGATCAACATTTGTTGTTCGATATCGGCAATTGCATTGCCGCTTAATTGCCATGAATACACGGCTTGAAGTGCTAAGATACGTGCTTTACGTCTTGCTGCTGGTTTCACAAAAATTCCTTAAACTTAAATTTTATCTAACACATTAACCATTTCAAGCGCACCTAAAGCAGCTTCGCCGCCTTTGTTACCCATTTTGGTACCTGCGCGCTCAATTGCTTGCTCAATGCTTTCAGTGGTTAATACGCCAAATGCAACCGGGATATCATACTCAAGCGATACTTGTGCAAGCCCTTTATTTGACTCGCCAGCGACGAGATCAAAGTGAGGCGTGCCCCCTCTGATCACTACACCTAAGGCGATAATTGCATCATATTCTTTTTTTGCTGCAACGCGTTTCGCTGCTAAAGGTAATTCAACCGCACCGGGTACGTAAATCACGGTAATATCGTCTTCTGATACTCCACCAGTACGTTTTAGCTCATCAACAGCACCTGCAAGCAAGCTACTACCAATAAAGTCATTAAAACGAGAAATGACAATGGCAAACTTTTTGCCTGGAGCGTATTTATTACCTTCAATAATTTTCATTTGATAACCCTAAAAATAAGTTTAAGCGATTTCGGTTGCGCAAAAATTGATGCGCATTATACCACATAAATAAAATAATAACCTAGCGCGTAATTATTGTGGCTCTACGTAGTCAACCACTTCTAAATGGAACCCTGATAATGCATGGTATTTTTTAGGTAAACTCATCAAACGCATTTTTTGAATACCTAAATCAGCCAGAATTTGCGAACCCACACCGACGGTGCGCGAAGTACCTTGAAATTTACGTGGCGTCACATTTTCACCCGCATCAGCTGCGGCAAATGCTTTTACTGTGGCTTCTAACTCTTCAGTGCTTTCTTGCTTACCTAAAATAACTAAGGCGCCATTATGCTCAGCAATATAAGCCATTGCTTGCGATAAACCCCAACTACGGTCAGCGTTGCGATCAGAGAGTAAAATATCGTTAAAGGTACTTTGTAAATGCACACGCACTAAGGTCGGTTCTTGTTGTTTTATTTCACCTTTAAGCAATGCATAGTGTAACTGCCCATCAATGGTGTCTTTGTATGTCACTAAGTCAAACTCACCATGTTCAGTTGGCAATTTACATTTTGCAACTTGCTCAATTGTGGTTTCGTTTAGGTTGCGGTACTCGATTAAATCAGCAATGGTGCCAATTTTAATATCATGTTGCTTAGCAAATACTTCTAAATCAGGACGACGCGCCATGGTGCCATCTTCATTTAGGATTTCTACAATCACTGATGATGGCTCAAGCCCTGCTAAACGCGCTAAGTCACACCCCGCTTCTGTATGCCCTGCACGTGTTAACACGCCGCCTGGTTGCGCCATAATAGGAAAAATATGACCTGGTTGTACAATATCGCTTGGCACAGCGCCTTTCGCGATGGCAGCTTGAACAGTGCGGGCACGATCCGCTGCAGAAATACCTGTGGTAACCCCTTTTGATGCTTCAATCGACATAGTGAAATTAGTTGAGAATGCGGCACCATTATTTTTTACCATTAATGGTAAATCAAGCTGCGAGCAACGCTCTTGAGTCATCGTTAAACAAATTAGTCCACGGCCATGAGTCGCCATAAAGTTAATGGCTTCTGCACTAATGTGTTCAGCAGCAATAATTAAATCGCCTTCATTTTCTCTGTCTTCATCATCCATTAAAATAACCATTTTACCGGCTTTAATGTCATCAATTATTTCTTGTGCGCTGTTTAAATTCATAAGTTGCTCGTATAAGTTGTCAATGTCGTTATTTTATAAAGCCCGCTTTAGCGAGTAAGCTCATCGAAATATCTGAACCCGTAGGCTGCTCAGCCCCTCTAACTAGGCGCTCTAAATAACGTGCTATTTGGTCGACCTCTAAATTCACTTTGGTACCGACTTGAAAATCAGCTATGGTCGTTTGCCCGCTGGTGTGGGGCACAATCGTCAGTTTAAATTTATTACCTTCAACAGCATTAACCGTCAGGCTAATACCATCAATACAAACCGACCCTTTGTAAGGAATGTATTTCATTAAATTTTCATCGGTGGCTAACCAATATTCTGTTGCTCGCGCATTGGCATTAATTGCTGTGATAGTGGCAATACCATCTACATGGCCAGACACTAAATGACCACCGAGGCGCGAAACAGGTTGCATCGCCTTTTCTAGATTAACGGTTTGCCCTAATGCGTAATGTGCAAACCCTGTTAAGCTAATCGTTTCATTTGATAAGTCAGCACTAAAGCCGTCAATATGCTTATCAACAACCGTCAGGCAGACACCATTAGTTGCAATACTGTCACCTAACTTAACATCACTCATATCAAGGTTTTTACTTTGGATACGAATAGCTAAATCACCTTGTTTTTTTTGTAATAACGCAATTTTACCTGTCGCTTCAACTATTCCAGTAAACATAGTGCTACTCTTTATATAAAATGATTAATGAGCTTTTTTTAGTGCTGTGATACGTAAATCATCACCGATTGGCACACACTCATTAAAAGTTAAATTAATGGTATTTTGCATACTCATTAACTCTGGGAAATTTAGTAAACTTTTAGCATCGCTGCCCATTAATTTAGGAGCAATGTAAAAAACAAACTCATCAATTAAATCAAGTTCTGTCATTTTGCCAGCCAGTGTTGCTCCGGCCTCTAGCCACACATTATTAAACTGCAATTGGGCTAGCGTGTTTAACACGGCCAGTAAATCTACTTTATTATTATTTTCAGGTACTTCAATCTGTTTAACAAAATGAGGCCACTGATGCGATTTATCAACCTTGGTGGTAAATATTATCACCTCACTTTGAATTGAAAATAAGGCAAGATCAGGGGTAAGTCTATTTTGTGAGTCAATAACAACGCGAACCGGTTGGCGCAGTGGTAAATCAGTTGGTAAAGAATACGGTAACTCTTCTGGGCGCACATTTAATTTTGCATCATCCATTAATACCGTATCGGCACCGGTTAAAATTGCACAGTTTTGTGCTCGGTATAGTTGCACATCTTGGCGCGCAGCGGGGCCTGTTATCCATTTACTTTGGCCGTTTTTAAGCGCCGTTTTACCATCAATACTGGCGGCCATTTTGCAAGTCACAAAGGGTAACCCCTGCTCCATGCGCTTAAAAAACCCAAGGTTTAATGCGCGAGCTTGCGCTTCAAGTAATCCGTGAGCAACTTCTATACCAGCATCCGCTAAAATTTTCAGACCTTTGCCTGCAACTTGCGGGTTGCTGTCAACCATTGCGGCAATCACTTTTTTAACACCGGCTACTTTTAGCCCTTCAGCACATGGCGGTGTTCGACCATAATGACTGCAAGGCTCAAGTGTTACATAAGCGGTTGCGCCTTTTGCATTTTCGCCAGCCATAGCCAGTGCGTTTACCTCTGCATGACCTTGGCCCGCTAACCGATGAAATCCTTCACCTATTACTTTATTATTCTTTACGAGTACGCAGCCAACATTAGGATTAGGAGTGGTGGTAAAGCGCCCTTTTTTTGCCAGTTCAATAGCGCGGGCCATGTAGCGTTTATCATCCTCTGAAAACGAACTTTGCTTGGTCATTACTATTCCCCTAAGCGGGCTATTTCTTCACCAAATTCGCGTATATCTTCAAACGAGCGATACACAGAGGCAAATCTTACATAGGCCACTTTATCTAACTTTTTAAGCGCTTCCATAATGCACTCACCCACCAAATGGCTAGACACCTCGCGTTCGCCAGTGGCACGTAACTGCGACTTAATAATATTAACCACTTCATCAACTTGCTCAGTGCTTACGGGGCGTTTTTCGAGGGCGCGAGTTAAGCCATTTAGTAACTTATCTTCATTAAACGGTTCGCGGCTGCCATCTTGCTTGATGACCCGTGGCATCACTAATTCAGCCCCTTCAAAGGTGGTAAATCGTTCGTGGCATTCATTACATTCACGACGTCTACGTACTTGGTGTCCCCCACCTACAAGGCGAGAATCAATAACTTTAGTATCTTTGGCGGTGCAAAAAGGGCAATGCATAACTGTGTGTTTCCGTTTTAAAAACAAAAAATGGCCGCTATCATAGCGGCCATTATCATAACAAAAATGTGTGCAGTTGTGATCTAAATTACTATTTTACTCTTGGATTAAGCGTAAACAGGTAATTTTGCACAAATTGCTTTCACTTTTTCTTTTACTTGCGCTTGTACTGACTCATCTTCGATGTTGTCTAGTACATCACAGATCCAGCCCGCTAACTCTTTTGATTCAGCTTCTTTAAAGCCACGACGAGTGATTGCTGGTGAACCAATACGCAGACCAGAGGTAACAAATGGTGAACGTGGATCGTTCGGTACTGAGTTTTTGTTAACCGTGATATTCGCATTACCTAGGGCAGCATCTGCATCTTTACCTGTGATATCTTTGTCGATTAAATCAAGTAAGAATAAGTGGTTGTCAGTTTTACCCGATACTACTTTGTAGCCGCGCTCTTGTAATACCGCAACCATTGCTTGTGCATTTTTAACAACTTGTGCTTGGTATGTTTTAAACTCAGGTTGAAGTGCTTCTTTAAATGCAACCGCTTTAGCAGCAATAACATGACATAAAGGACCACCTTGGCCACCTGGGAAAACAGCGCTGTTTAGCTTTTTGTAAATTTCTTCATCGCCACACGCAGAGATGATTAAACCACCGCGAGGACCCGCTAATGTTTTGTGTGTTGTGGTTGTTACAACGTGAGCAAATGGCACTGGGCTTGGGTAAACACCCGCAGCAATTAAACCTGCAACGTGCGCCATATCAACAAATAAGTAAGCACCTACTTTGTCTGCAATTTCACGGAACTTAGCCCAATCAACAATACCTGAGTATGCAGAAAAACCAGCAATGATCATTTTTGGTTTGTGCTCAAGTGCTAACGCTTCAACTTGTGCGTAATCAATTTCGCCAGTTTCTTCGTTAAGGCCATACTGAATTGCGTTGTATGTTTTACCAGAGAAGTTAACGTGTGAGCCGTGCGTTAAATGACCACCGTGCGCTAGGCTCATGCCTAATACAGTATCAAGTGGGCTTAAAAGAGCTTGGAAAACAGCAGCATTCGCTTGTGAACCGGCATGAGGCTGTACGTTTGCGTAATCTGTACCAAATAATTCATTTGCGCGGTCAATAGCAAGTTGCTCAACCACGTCTACGTGCTCACAGCCACCGTAGTAACGTTTGCCCGGGTAACCTTCAGCGTATTTGTTAGTCAGCTGAGAACCCTGCGCTTCAAGTACGCGTGGGCTACAGTAGTTTTCAGATGCAATTAACTCAATATGCTCTTCCTGACGTGATGTTTCTTTGCTCATCGCGTCAAATAACTCTGGATCAAAGTCCGAAATATTCATGCTACGTTCTAACATTGGGGTCTCCTGGGCAACGTGTATGGGTATTTTTTAGAGGCTTTATTGTACGCTTAAAACGACGTTTTGCCTACGCTCTTAAGTTGAGGATATTTAAACAGGGATTGAAACTATTTCACAGCATTTTGATGATGATATTTTTTTATAAACTAATAACAATTTTAAATGAATTTTATTTACTACATTTATATAGCTTATGCGTTATGTCTAAAGCGATGCATAAATAAACAAAAAAAGCGGCCTAAGCCGCTTTTATTATCTGCCTTTTTTAGGCAAGCTTTTTAAACAATTCTGTACGCAAAACATCATAATCGTTGTGCATATCAGTGGCTAAACACGGTTTTGCTAATGCATCAGCTAACGGCTTTGGCATATCTAATTCAACATTAAGGATATCCTCAACGCTGTCTTTAAATTTGGCCGGATGCGCAGTCGCTAAAAAAATCCCCACAGCATCTGCCGCCTTATTTTCTACAAGACCTTGGTAAGCAATTGCGGTGTGAGGCTCTGCAATATAGCCAAGCTGTTGAATTTTTTTCATCACTGTTTGTGTTTGCTGCTCATCAACACTCACCGAATAAAAGTTATCATAACTAAACCAGTTATTATCTAACATTGATTGCACACGTGGCCAGTTATTAGGTTTACTCACATCCATTGCATTTGAAAGCGATTCAATTGTCGCATTAGGCGTCCAATTTTTATCAAGCATAAAGCGCGGTACTGTGTCGTTTTGGTTTGTAGTCGCACTTAGTTTACCAACTGGCATACCAATAACAGCGCCAATCATAGCCGCACACACATTACCAAAGTTACCACTCGGTACTGAAATATGCGCTGTAGCACGCTTTTCTTTTGGCAGCTGTGCAATGGCTTCAAAGTAATAACACACCTGCGCGACTAAACGGCTAATATTAATTGAATTTGCTGAGTTTAAACCTAACTTCGATTTTAGCTCTTCATCTAAAAATGATTTTTTAACCAACTCTTGGCAATCATCAAAACTACCCTCAATCGCATAACAATGAATGTTGTCACCAAGCGTTGTAAATAACTTTTGCTGCGCTAATGAAATTTTACCTTTAGGGTATAAAATAACGACATCAATATTTGGTTTGTTATAAAAAGCATGCGCTACGGCAGCCCCGGTATCACCCGATGTTGCAGTTAAAATAGTGACTTTTTCACCTTGATTAAATTGCGCCAAGCACTCGGCCATAAAACGGCCACCAAAATCTTTAAATGCCAGTGTTGGCCCGTGAAATAACTCTAAGCAATAGGTATTATCTTCAACTTCCACCAGCTTAACCGGAAAGTTAAACGCATTCTTAACCATCTGGGCAACAGTATCACTTGGTAGCTCGTCACCAATAAGGTGCGATAAAATTTTGCCGCTGCGAGTAATAAAGTCCATATCTAGTAATGCATCAACATCACTTAATGGCGCTAACGACTCTGGAAAAAACACACCTTGATTACGCCCTAGTCCTGTTTTTACAGCTTCAACAAACGACACTTTTTGTGAATATTCTTTTAAATTATGTAATTGCATGACTCTTTTTCCTATAAAACATTTAATTGACGCGTGCCGTCGTTATCTAATTTACAAATATGGCAAAAGCCTTGTTCGTTGATGTAATTTTCCTCTAGCCACTGCGCGCATTGCTCTGCCGCTTCAAGCGTTTTACATACACTAAACAAGGTCGGCCCTGCGCCTGAAATACTCACAACTTCAGCACCCAGTGCTGGTAAGCTTGCTTTGGCATCACTAAAGCCGCTTATAAGTGGCGCACGGTATGGCTCTGCTATTTCGTCTTTCATAATGCTTAATGCATCATCAAAACGCCCTGTTAACAGTAAGCTACTAAACGCCGATAAACGCTGAGCAAACTCAACCCCGGCATGCATACTTAGCTCTTTTGGTAAAACAGAGCGCGCTTTTGCGGTATTGAGCGAAAAGCCCGGAAATGCGGCGACGTAATACCAGTTTTCATCAACAGGTAAAGCAATAGATTTATCAGGAATTAAATCACCGGTTAGCTGTAAGCCGCCTAAATAACACGGTGTGATGTTATCGTAATGGCGCCCCCCACTTACAACGGCTTCAAAATCTGCCATAAGCTCAATGAGCTCTACTTGGCTTAAATTAGTTTTGGCAAATTTATCCAGTGCTGCAAATGTCGCCACCACAGAGCAGGCACTTGAGCCTAATCCCGAACCAATCGGCAAATTTTTCCTAAGTTCGAGCTTTACCGCAGGCATATCAGGCGCAACATGCGCTCTAAAGTGCACTAAACACTGATACGCTAAATTTTCTTGCGCATCACTAGGTAGCTTATGTGCGTAGTCGCCTGTACAAATAAATTTATCACTCGATGCGGCACTAACAATCGCCACATCACCTAATAAACCGCCATCAATGGGCGCAAGTGCGGCGCCCAGCGCATCAAAGCCAACGGCAAAATTACCAATAGACGCCGGAGCATATACTTCAATCATGACTGACTCCTAGCGAGATAATGTTTTTAATATGTCTGCAAATACACCCGCAGCCGTTACTGCAGAGCCAGCCCCATAACCACGAATTACAAACGGACGCGGTTGGTAGTATTGGCTTAAAATAGCCAGCGCATTTTCACCATCACGAATAACATTCAATGCATGTGATGAATCCACCGCTTCGATTCCGACCTTACAGTGACCATTTTTAATTGTGCCTACATAGCGAAGTACTTTACCTTCACTTGCTGCACTTTGAACACGGTCGTTAAAACCAGCATCTAAGCTAGGTAATTTCGCCATAAACTGCTCAACATTGTCACCTTGGGCAAAACCTGGCGGTAAAACCGACTCCACTTCAATATCGCTAAGCTCTAATTTCATACCGGCTTCGCGTGCAATGATCAGTAATTTACGTGCTACGTCAGTTCCCGATAAGTCATCGCGCGGATCGGGCTCTGTAAACCCGCTTTCTTTGGCTTTAATTGTTGCTTCAGAAAGTGATAGACCATCTTCTAGTGCTCCAAACATGTATGAAAGCGAGCCTGATAAAATACCACTAAACTCAAGTAACTCATCACCTGCACCAAACAACGATTGCAAGTTATCGATTACAGGTAAACCTGCACCTACGTTAGTTTCGTATAAAAACTTTCGATTATTTTTATGTGTTGCTGCAATTAAATCTTGGTAATACGTATATGAGCTCGTGGTGGCTTTTTTATTGGCAGCCACGACATGAAAACCTGCATTTAAAAAATCTACATATTGTGCAGCTAAGGCATCTGATGAAGTACAGTCAACTAGCACTGGATTAACTAAATGATTTTGCTTAACAAACTGCTCGACCAGTTTTAAATCAAACGCTTGCTCTGACTGCGCCAGTTTTTGCTGCCAATCATCAAACGCAATCCCCTCACCATCAAGGTGTAATTGACGAGAGTTGGCAACACCATATAGGTTTAATTTAATATTACGCTTTTCAAGCCATGCTTGTTGACGCTCAAGTTGGTTAATTAGCTCTTGGCCGACTAAGCCACAGCCCAATAAAAACACATCAATTGAAGGCACATGAGTAAAGAAGTTTTCATGGCAAATTTTAACCGCGTCATTACATAATTCACCGTCAATAACGGCTGAAATAGCACTTTCTGTTGAATCTTGCGCTATGGCAACAATGTTTACTTGCGCTTGTGCAAGCGATGCAAAAAACTTAGCCGCTAACCCCTTATGGGCACGCATGTTATCACCAACTAACGTTACTATTGCTAAATTACGTTGCACATTTACCGGCTCAATGAGCCCCGCTTTTGACTCTAAGTCAAAGGCTACTTGCAACGCACTTAACGCTAGATTTAAATCGCTTTCATGCACACAAAAGCTAATACTAAATTCACATGATGATTGAGTGATCAGGACGATTGACACGTTATCATGCGCTAATGCATTAAATACTTTCGATGCCATGCCCACTTTGCCCTTCATACCAGGGCCTGAAACGGTCAGCATAGCTAAATTTTGTAGACTTGAGAGTGCTTTTACTGGTTCATCAGATACCGTATCGTTACTAATTAGTGAGCCTTGCGCATCTGGGTTATGAGTGTTTTTAATTTCGCATGGCACCCCTGCTTTTGCACACGGTAGGATAGTTTTAGGGTGCAATACTTTAGCGCCAAAATAAGAAAGTTCCATCGCTTCTTTATAAGACAGGAAATCAACCTTAGTGGCTTTTTTGATATAACGCGGATCGGCGCTGTATACACCATCAACGTCAGTCCATATTTGGCACACTTGTGCTTCTAAACACGCTGCAGCAATCGCCGCCGAGTAGTCAGACCCATTACGACCAAGCGTTGTGAGCTCCCCTTCATCATTACTTGCGGTAAAGCCCGGCATAATGTAAACCGTCGCAGGGGATTCTTTTAACACGGCTTGAAAACGTGCTTTACTGGCCACTAAATCCGCTTCTGCGTCTATGTATCCGCCGGTTGAAACAATACAATCTGTTGCTTGTAAATAATGCGCGTTATGATCGGCTAATAGGCTTTGCATTAGCGATACGCTAACACGCTCACCAAAGCTAATAATGAATGCTCTGACCTGATCAGGGCAGCACTTTATCAGTGCAATACCATCAAGCTTATTTTTAAGTTCGTTAAAGTCAGGCCAGTTTTTAACTGCTCCTTGCTTTTCCTCTACCGCCGCTTTAAGCGTGTTGCATCGGCTAGTCAGTGAATGCCATTGTTCACTAAAGTCATGCCCCTGCTCTGCAGTACTAGCTAAATTAACTAACGAGTCAGTCATGCCACCTGGGGCTGACAGTACCAGTAACATTTCATCTTTTAATTGTGCCTTAGCGAGTGCAGCAACTTGCTCTAAACAGGCAAAATCAGCGAGCGATGAGCCGCCAAATTTTAATACGCGCATTTTTTATGTTTCCTCATTCCATAAAACGAAAAAAGGCCTGTGTTCTAAGTGAACACAGGCCTTTAAATTTGTTGCACCGACCTATGCCACTATCCAGTAAGAATGGTGGTTGTAATAATAATGGTCGTTACAAGACTAAATGTTTTCATAAGCTTAAGACTGCCTTAACACAGGCTATTCTGTCAACCTTAAATTAGCAGATAAAACAGTCTTTTTCATCATGAATTTTATTAATAAATGCCAAACTTATGCAAAACTGTACTCAGTTGCGTTTTATTAATTGGCTTATGAATAAAATCGATTGCGCCTAGTTGCGCGACACGTGCTTGCATTTTTTGTTGGATATCAGCAGAGATCACTAATACATAAGACTCTATTTTAGAAATTTTGATTTGCTCAAGTACTTCAATACCATCAACTTCAGGCATGGTTAAATCAAGACACAGGAGATCGAAATGCCTTTGACGCAATTGCTCCAACGCCTCTTTACCGTTAGTTGCTTGCTGAATATCGGCATCAATACATTCTTTTAAACAGCGCATTACCTGTTTGCGAGCAACGGTGGAATCATCACAGACTAAAATAGAAAAACGCATCATAATGACTCATTAAATAAACTCATACAAAACACCTAAACCCACTGTAAAATTAGTTGGTTGCCCAATCCGCAACAGTCAAAATTATAACCAAATTAGCAACGAGCAGATTATTTATTGTAACTTTTATTAACGTTATCAATAAAATGCTTAATTGCACAATACAAATTAGTAAATTAACTATTTCCAAGTAAAAAACAGCCTATCCAAACCAACGGTTCTCAAATAGAAACCCAATACATATAGAACAGAATGATTGAATCGCCCCGAGTTCATCGGAGACCAGTTTGTTTAAGTCAGGCCACTTTACCTGACTCGTTTAAATTATCATAGTAGTCTGTTTCATATTGAGCTGGTGAAATATACCCAATTGAAGATAATAA
>NZ_JASDCM010000026.1:0-35548 GCF_030407915.1 Pseudoalteromonas sp. APC 3250 | reverse complement strand
TACCAATGCCACAGCTTCTTGTTTAAATTCTGCTGTGTAACTTCTGTTTGTTCGTTTTGTCATTTAACACCTCAATAATTGGATTATATTCCATTATTAAAGTGTCCTGTTTGATTAAAGCAGATCAAACCAATCATAAATATCACTAGTGATTACAGAACCATCTTGTAAGCATAACTCATCGTTTTTCAACCAAACATCAGGGGCACGAACTGAAGGTTGTGTATACCAATTACAATAAGTATAGCCATTGCTTTTTATATATGACTCTACATACAAGTTAAAGGGGATTACTAGCAAAAAAAATAAAGATAAGGCAATAAACAACCCTTTAACAAAACCTGCCATTAAGTATTCAGATTTATAATTTAATAACTTCTGAATAGAAGCGAAAAAATAAAGAAAAAGGGAAAAAGAAAAAAAGTAAAAGAACCTTTCCACTTTTTTCTTTAATAAAAGAACTAGACCCAACATCTTCCAGTAAACTAATTTCTGATATGACGGTATAAATTAGAGCAAAGCAAAGAATGCAAATTACGATAGGCCCTAACAAATTTATACATAATTCTTTAAAAGCGAAGTTTCTATCACTCTCACTTACTTTTTCCCATTTAAATATTTTCATAATATTTTTATGCTCGGAACCCCAAATAATGTACCGAATACTCCATAAGAATCTTCACTCAGTGCTTTATTAAAATCTTCTCTTTTACTATTAATAAAAATAGACTTTTCTTTTAATTTGTTTTCAATCTTAACAAGCTGGAGAGCTAAAAACTCCGAGTACTCAGATGTATCTGAAAAAAGTACGTAAAAAGAAGTCCAACCGTCACAACTATAGCTAAAGGTAAAATAGTTGAGTTTATTTGAATTAAAATAAGACTATTACTGATAGAACACTTCTTAACTGGCTTTCGAGTTGTCTTTCAACAATTGCCCGGCGAGCATAAGCTGACATGTAGCACCCTCCTTGAGTTATATTTTAATCCGTCATTGAATAATCTAATTAAGTAAGAATATTTAGGCAATAAAAAAGCGAGTTATAAAACTCGCTTTAAATATTTAATAAGTAATGGTCATTACTATTTTTTAACTGGGCGTTTCCAGCCGTCTAAATTGCGTTGCTTGCCACGTGCCACGGCTAGCTGATCATCCGCTACGGTATTGGTAATAACAGAGCCCGCGCCAACGGTAGCGGTTGCACCTATATTTACAGGAGCAACCAGTGACGAGTTAGACCCTATAAAGGCATTATCGCCAATAATAGTTTTGGCTTTATTCACGCCATCGTAGTTACAGGTAATAGTGCCTGCGCCAATATTCACTTTTTCGCCAATTTCAGCATCACCTAAGTAACTTAAGTGGTTTGCTTTAGAGCCTTTACCTAAACGGGTTTTTTTCATTTCGACAAAATTGCCAATGTGCGAGTCTTCTTCCATTACTGCACCAGGGCGAAGGCGGGCGTATGGACCGAGTGTACATTTAGCCGCAACTGATGCATCTTCAATTAGTGTATTAGCTTTAATAATAACATTATCGCCGATGCTACAGTTTTTAAGTACGCAGTTAGGGCCAATTTGTACATTATTGCCTAAGGTTACATTACCTTCAAAAATAACGTTGATATCGATGAGGACATCTTCACCTGTTTTAACGTCGCCACGTACGTCAATACGTGCAGGGTCAGCAAGGGTGGCCCCATTTAGCATGAGTTCTTCTGCTTGCCATGCTTGGTAAGCACGCTCTAATCCTGCAAGTTGTACGCGGTTATTTGCACCTTCAACTTCCATTGGGTGATCAGGCTGTGCTGATGTAATTTCTACGCCTTCACTATGCGCCATAGCAACTATATCTGTTAGGTAGTATTCACCTTGGGCATTATTGTTGGATAAATTACCTAACCAGCTTTTTAAAAGCTTACCATTAACCGCCATAATGCCGGTGTTTACTTCGTTAATAAGTAACTGCTCTGCATTGGCATCTTTTTGCTCAACAATACCCACTAGCTTGCCATCAACACGTAGCATACGCCCATAACCATTTGGATTTGCTAAATTAACGGTTAATACTGCTAAGCCATTTTTAGGTGTCGCTGCTAATAAGCGTTCAAGTGTAGATTGCTTTGTTAAAGGTACGTCACCGTATAAAACCAGTACGGTGTCGTCGTCATTTATATGTGGGTTAGCTTGTGCCACTGCGTGGCCTGTACCTAGCTGTTCAGCTTGCAGCACCCAGTTTACGTTATTATCGGCTAATTGTTGTTGTAATAGTTCGCCGCCGTGACCATAAACTAAGTTAGTCGATGTAGCACCTAGCGCATTGGCATTATCGATAACATGTTGCACCATAGGTTTACCTGCCACTTTATGCAGTACCTTAGGGAGAGCAGAGCGCATACGGGTACCTTTACCCGCTGCAAGAATAACCGTTGTTAGAGCCATTAAAACAATTTCCTTTTTCCGTTGTTTTAGCTTAATAGAATAAGTGTGCTGCAAAGTAGATTACGTAAGTCACATCATGTGCAAATACTCAGTAGGCTAAGCAATGACTACTGAATCTTAACTTAAGCAAAGTAACACCTAATAGAATAGGGTTATTGTAGCGAGGATCTTGCGTAGATATAAGTAATAATGAAGAGATATTAGCCATAACGATTAATTTATTTACAAATAGCGACAGGATTTATCATCAGGCACAAAAAAGCCCACATAAAGTGGGCTTTTAAAAACCAGATAGGCTTACTTTTTACGTAATTGCTGAATAACGCGTAGCTGAGCAATTGCTTCAGCTAGTTGCATTGCGGCTTGATTGTAATCAAGCTCAGCAGATGCACCTTTTGCCATTTGGGCTTCAGCGTCACGTTTAGCTTGCTCTGCAGCTTTCTCGTCCAGGTCTTCACCACGAACAGCTGTATCAGCAAGTACGGTCACTATGTTCGGTTGAACTTCTAGTGTACCGCCAGCAATATAGATGAGTTCTTCTTCACCAAATTGCTTAACTAAACGTACCATACCAGGTTTAAGGGCAGTTAGTAGTGGGGCGTGACCGGCATTAACACCTAACTCACCTTCACTACCAGATACTTGAATAGATTCTACTAAACCAGAAAATAATTTCTCTTCAGCACTTACTACATCAAGATGTACAGTCATAGCTGCCATACTACCCTCCTAATTACATGCTTTTGGCTTTTTCTTGAGCTTCTTCGATAGAGCCAACCATGTAGAACGCTTGCTCTGGCATATCATCAAACTCACCGTTTAAGATACCTTTGAAGCCTGCAATTGTGTCTTTAAGTGAAACGTATTTACCTGGCGCACCTGTAAATACCTCTGCCACGAAGAATGGCTGAGATAGGAAACGCTGGATTTTACGTGCACGAGATACAAGTTGCTTATCTTCGTCAGAAAGCTCGTCCATACCTAGAATCGCGATGATGTCTTTAAGCTCTTTGTAACGCTGAAGAACTGTTTGAACGCCGCGCGCTATACCGTAGTGCTCTTCACCGATTACTTGTGGATCAAGCTGACGTGAAGATGAATCAAGAGGGTCTACCGCTGGGTAGATACCTAGTGATGCGATATCACGTGAAAGTACCACTGTTGCATCTAAGTGAGCAAACGTTGTTGCTGGAGATGGATCCGTTAAATCATCCGCAGGTACGTATACCGCTTGGATTGAAGTAATTGAACCAGTCTTAGTAGATGCGATACGCTCTTGAAGTACACCCATTTCTTCAGCAAGTGTAGGCTGGTAACCTACCGCTGATGGCATACGACCAAGAAGTGCTGATACTTCTGTACCCGCAAGTGTGTAACGGTAGATGTTATCTACGAAGAAAAGTACGTCGCGACCTTCGTCACGGAACTTCTCAGCCATAGTAAGACCTGTTAACGCTACGCGTAAACGGTTACCTGGTGGCTCGTTCATCTGACCGTATACAAGCGATACTTTATCAAGTACGTTTGAATCGTTCATCTCATGGTAGAAATCGTTACCCTCACGAGTACGCTCACCAACACCTGCGAATACTGAGTAGCCGCTGTGCTCGATTGCGATGTTACGGATAAGTTCCATCATGTTTACGGTTTTACCAACACCGGCACCACCGAATAAACCAACTTTACCACCTTTAGCGAATGGACATACAAGGTCGATTACCTTGATACCCGTTTCTAAAAGTTCTACTGAGCTTGATTGCTCTTCGTAAGTAGGCGCTGCACGGTGGATAGACATACGCTCGTCTTCACCGATTGGACCTGCTTCATCAATTGGCTCACCAAGTACGTTCATGATACGACCTAGGGTCTTAGTACCAACTGGAACTTGAATTGCTTCGCCTGTGTTTGCTACTGCAGCACCACGACGTAAACCGTCTGTAGTACCTAGTGCGATAGTACGTACCACACCGCCACCTAGCTGCTGTTGAACTTCTAAAGTCAAACCAGCTAAATCGCCATCTGTTACTTTTAGCGCGTCATATACGGCTGGCACGCTGTCTTGTGGAAATTCGATATCCACAACGGCGCCGATAATTTGGACGACCTTACCTAAACTCATGTCTATTCCTCTCGTTAATCTTTGCCTGAAGCATTAAACTGCTGCTGAACCAGAACAAATCTCACTAATTTCTTGTGTGATTGCTGCTTGGCGAGCTTTGTTATATACAAGCTGTAACTCATCCATAAGGTCACCGGCATTATCAGTTGCAGCTTTCATTGCAACCATGCGGGCAGCCTGTTCAGAGGCAGCGTTTTCAACTACACCTTGGTATACCTGAGACTCAATGAAACGTACTAACAAAGACTCTAAAATAGCCTCTGGGTTTGGTTCATATAAGTAATCCCACGCATGTGTAGATACTTCTTCTTCAGCTTTTGGCAAAGGGAGTAACTGATCTACTATTGGCTCTTGCTTCATGGTATTAACAAAGTTGTTATATACCAGGAATAAACGGTCAATTTTACCTTCAGAGAATGCATCTAGCATTATTTTTACTGGACCAATTACGTCCTGTACTGAAGGCTTATCTCCAAGACCTGCTTTTTTAGCAAGCACTTGACCACCAAAACGTTGAAAGAAGCCAGCTGCTTTACTACCTAAAGTAGCAAAATCAGCATCTACGCCTTTTTCTTTCCACGCTTTAATCTCTAATGCGACTTTTTTAAACTCGTTTGAGTTTAAACCGCCACACAGACCACGGTCAGTAGAGATAACAATATAACCAACTCGTTTTACTTCACGTTCTTCTAAGAACGGGTGAGTAAAATCAAGATTTGCTTGAGCAACACGACCAATCACTTTACGTAATTTTTCAGCGTATGGACGGCTTGAAGCCACTCGTTCTTGCGCCTTTTTCATTTTAGACGCAGCAACCATTTCCATTGCGCTAGTGATCTTTTGAGTATTTTTAATACTGCCGATCTTGCTTTTAATCTCTTTTCCGCTGGCCATGACTCTCTCTCCGAATCAAGGTGTGCTTTAAGATATAAAGCACACCATTAATAACTAAATTACCAAGTTTGCGTAGACTTGAACTTCTCTAGAAGTTCTTTAAGCTGCGCTTCGATCTCGGCGTTGTAGTTACCAGTTTCATTGATTTGAGCCATAAGCTCTGCGTATGTGCTATTTGCGTAAGAAAGTAAAGCCGCTTCGAAATCCATAATTTTAGCGATTTCGATGTCTTTTAAGTAACCTTTCTCAGCTGCGAATAACGACAAAGACATTTCAGCAACAGACATTGGCGCGTACTGTTTCTGCTTCATTAGCTCTGTTACACGCTCACCATGCTCAAGTTGAGCACGAGTAGCATCATCAAGGTCAGACGCGAACTGCGAGAACGCAGCTAATTCACGGTACTGAGCTAGGGCTAGACGGATACCGCCACCTAGTTTCTTAACGATTTTAGTTTGTGCAGCACCACCAACACGCGATACCGAGATACCAGCATTTACTGCCGGACGGATACCTGAGTTGAATAAGTCAGTTTCTAAGAAGATCTGACCATCGGTGATAGAGATAACGTTTGTCGGTACGAACGCAGAAACGTCGCCGCCTTGAGTTTCAATGATAGGCAATGCCGTCAATGAACCTGTTTTACCTTTCACTTCACCGTTAGTGAATTTTTCAACGTAATCAGTGTTTACACGTGATGCACGCTCTAAAAGACGCGAGTGAAGGTAGAATACGTCACCTGGGTATGCTTCACGGCCTGGTGGACGCTTAAGTAGCAATGAGATTTGACGGTAAGCAACAGCTTGCTTAGATAAATCATCATATACGATTAATGCGTTTTCACCACGGTCACGGAAGTATTCACCCATAGTACAGCCCGAGAACGGTGCTAAGTACTGAAGTGCCGCAGATTCAGAAGCAGATGCTACAACTACGATAGTATTTGCAAGTGCACCGTGCTCTTCTAATTTACGTACTACGTTAGCAATAGTAGATGCTTTTTGACCAACCGCTACGTACACACACTTAACGCCTGTGTCTTTTTGGTTGATGATTGCATCGATTGCTAGTGCAGTTTTGCCTGTTTGGCGGTCACCGATAACAAGCTCACGTTGACCACGACCAACTGGAATCATTGCATCGATAGATTTGTAACCAGTTTGCACTGGCTCATCTACTGATTGACGCTCGATTACACCTGGTGCAATTTTTTCTACAGGTTCAAAACCGTCGTTATCTAAAGCGCCTTTACCATCGATAGGAGCACCTAGTGTGTTAACAACACGACCAAGTAGACCCGCACCAACAGGCACTTCTAAGATACGACCAGTTGTGTATACTTTTACGCCTTCTGTAAGGTCAGCGTAAGGACCCATTACTACTGCACCAATTGAGTCGCGCTCAAGGTTTAGTGCGATAGCATAACGGTTGCCAGGAAGCTCAATCATCTCACCTTGCATACAGTCAGCTAGACCGTGGATGCGAATGATACCGTCAGTAACAGATACAATTGTACCTTCGTTACGAGCTTCACTTACAACTTCGAACTTCTCAATACGTTGTTTGATCAGATCTGAAATTTCAGTGGAATTAAGTTGCATGCTCTTTTTCCCAATTACGATTGTAGTGTTGTGGCTAAGCGATTTAATTTACCGCGTAAAGAGCCGTCAATTACAGTGTCACCCGCCTTGATAATAAGGCCGCCAACAACTGTAGCGTCTTCACTACAATTCAGCTTAACTTTGCGTGCGAAACGTTTTTCAAGTGCCGCTACCAATGATTCTTGCTGCGCTGCAGCAAGAGGCGTTGCCGAAATCACGTCAATATCGATTTCTTTGTCATAGTCTGCTTTTAAAGCAGAAAATAAATGAGCAACTTCAGGTAGTGCAATCAAACGTCCATTTTCAGCCATCACCTTAACTAGGTTCTGACCTTGTTCGTTGAGCTGCTCACCACATAAGTTAATAAATAACTCAGCTTGTGCAGTAGCAGTAGGCAATCCAGCTAAAATGGTTGATGCCTGTTCATTGCTGGCAACGTGGCCAGCAAAGAACAACATGTCATTCCAACTTTCAATGGTGCCTTTTTCAACGGCAAGTTCAAAAGCCGCTTTAGCGTATGGGCGAGCGATAGTAGTCAATTCAGACATGCTCATACCCTCCTAATTACAGCTCAGCGACAAGTTTTTCAACGATGTCACTATGTGCGGCTTGATTGATTTCGCGCTCTAAAATTCTTTCTGCGCCAACCACAGCCAGAGTTGCTACTTTCTTACGTAGCTCTTCTGTCACACGGTTACGCTCTGATTCAATTTCAGAGTGCCCTTGAGCAATAATTTTTTCACGCTCTTGCTGACCACGAACAGTTTCTTCGTCAACAATTAGCACGGCACGCTTTTTAGCTTGATCAATGATATCAGCCGCTTGAGCCTTTGCATCTTTAAGCTGTTCTGCAGCTTTGTGTTGCGCAAGTTCTAAGTCTTTTTCGGCTCTATCAGAGGCAGCTAAACCATCTTCGATTTTCTTCTGGCGAGCTTCAATTGCACCGTTTAGTGGTGGCCATACGTATTTCATACAAAATAATACGAACACCGTAAACGCAATTAATTCACCGATAAGAGTGGCGTTTAAGTTCACAACCGCTCCTCCTTAAATAGTAAGCTGTTCAAAAAATAAAATTAAAGTACGAACAACAATACCATCGCGATACCAACACCAATCATTGCTACAGCATCGATTAGACCAGCAAGGATAAACATTTTAACTTGTAGCGATGGTGCAAGCTCAGGTTGACGCGCACATGCTTCAAGGAATTTACCGCCCATGTTACCAAAACCGATTGCTGTACCGATTGCACCGAAGCCGATAAGTAAAGCTACTGCGATGTACTTAAGACCTAATACTAGTTCCATTTTTTTCTCCAAAGTTTCAATTGTAATTAAAAGTAAAAATTAAAAGTTATAAATTAGTGATTATCCGAACTTGCCATGCTTAGGTATACGATTGTAAGCATCATAAATACGAATGCTTGCAATACAATTACCAAGATATGGAATACAGCCCACACAAAGTGTAACGGTAGTTGCATTAAACCTATTGCACCGATAAGGATGAAGATTAACTCACCTGCATATAAGTTACCGAACAAACGCAGTGCCAGTGAAAACGGCTTAGAAACCAATGCGATAAGCTCTAGTAATAGGTTAAATGGGATTAAAAGAATCTGCATAGCTGTATTGTTTGAACTAAACGGATGAAGTGTTAGTTCTTTAATAAAACCGCCGATACCCTTTATTTTTATTGAGTAACCAATCATTAGAATGAACACGCCCAGCGCAAGTGCTGCTGTCATGTTGATATCTGTAGTTGGTACAATTTTCATGTATACGTCGTGTGAATCCATACCAAACGCAGTTTCGCCAACAAATCCGGCAAATGCTGGTAGGAAGTCAACTGGGATTAAATCCATTAAGTTCATTAAGAATATCCACACGAATATTGTTAATGCTAATGGTGCAATTAGCTTACTTTTACCGTGGAAGGTATCGCGTACGTTGTCGCCAACGAACTCAACAACCATTTCAATGAAACACTGAAATTTCCCAGGTACACCCAGAGTTGATTTTTTTGCGGCACTACGGAAGATCCATAAAAATATTAGACCTAGTCCGATAGACCATGCGAGGGTATCTACATGCCATGTCCAGAAGCCACTATCCGTACATGCTTTATTGAAGGCAAGACCAGCGTCGGTCGAGCACATCTTAGCATTGGTTAAGTGGTGCTGAATATGGCTAGATAGAGTAACTTCTTCTGCAGCCATGTTATATCCCAAAAGTTAATGTTTAAAAAAAACGGGTGTAAACAATCCTGTAAACAACACCAACACATAAGCACAAAAGAAAGGTAATAAAACTACCGGATAAAGCTTTAGCATTAGTGCAAACAAAACGATTGTTAGCATAAATTTTAATCCGTTGCCGCGTTTCAACGAGGCATACGCTTGATTTGCTCGACTTGCACCCATATATCTGAATGCATAAAGCGCAAATACAAAGTTAGGAAGTACTGCGACAGCGCCACCAGCTAATGCTGAAAGTGCGGCATTGGTTTCCCAACCTATAAAAATTATTAGTGCAGCTAAAAGGGCTACAAATCCCTGAAGGCAAATTAATTTTAATGCGGCAAGCCTATACGGGCCTGCTAACTTATTAGTCACTTTTAATTAACCTTTATGACGCTCTAATTGTCAGGGTATGAAAACTGGCGAAATTATACTTAATCCTGCCAGTTTTGCAACTTGAGTAGGTGCTTTGTAACACAAAATCGCTGTAAATGTCCCTTTTTAGACATCCAATGAATTAATGGTGGGAATAGTCTTGATTGATACGGTTTAAAATACCGTCTAACTCGTCAAGATTAGTGTAAGAAATAACCAACTTCCCTTTGCCTTTCTTGTTGTAATTTATTTCTACTTTTGCCCCTAAGTTATCAGCAAGTTGTTGCTCTAACTGTTTAACATCTGGGTCTTTTTCTATTACTTCTTTTGCTGGAGCAGGCTCTAAAATAGAGCGCACTAGCTTTTCAGTTTCGCGAACGGTCAATGCTTTCGCAACAGCTAAACGGGCTGCATCTGATTGCACTTCACCTTCAAGTGCTAATAAGCAACGAGCGTGACCCATTTCAATGTCACCATGCTCTAACAATATCTTTACATCGTTATTAAGATTATTTAAGCGTAATAAGTTAGTCACGGTCGTACGCGATTTACCAACTGCATCCGCCACTTGTTGATGCGTTAACTCAAACTCATTAAGCAAGCGATTAAGCGCTATCGCTTCTTCCATGGCGTTTAAGTCTTCACGCTGAATATTTTCAATTAGGGCAATAGCAACGGCCGCTTCATCGGGTACATCTTTAATAATACACGGTACAAACTCAAGCTTGGCAATTTGAGCCGCGCGCCAACGACGTTCACCGGCAATAATTTCATAACTGTTATGCGCAACTGGGCGCACAACAATCGGTTGAATTATCCCTTGTGAACGAATTGAACTGGCGAGTTCTTCAAGTGCCTCTTCAGACATGTCTTTACGAGGTTGGTATTTCCCTGAGTGTAAAAACTCGATGGGTAGTTTTTGTAATTCACTGTTGCTAGGCTGTGCCGCATTTTCAACTGCGTTTGTTACATTGGCGCTGTCGTGTTCCTTGCTTTCGCTTGGTGCAGGTTTAGATGAACTTAAAAGTGCATCGAGTCCTCGGCCTAAACCTCGTTTTTTAGCAGACATGTTATTTTTTTACCTCAAAGTTAGGCGACAACGGGAGTTGTTTTTTCTTTTCTGCGTAGCATTTCACCCGCGAGAGCTAAATACGCTTTCGCACCACTTGATGCTCGATCGTAGTACATTGCCGGTGCGCCAAAACTTGGGGCTTCTGCAAGTCGAACATTACGTGGGATCACCGTACGGTATACTTTATCGCCAAAATGTTGTTTTAATTGTTCTGATACATCATTTGCTAATCGATTACGCGGATCGTACATAGTACGAAGTATGCCTTCAATCTGTAAGTTAGGATTAACTAACTTAGCAAGTTGCGTAATCGTATCCATTAATGCAGTTAATCCTTCCAATGCATAATATTCACATTGCATTGGGACTAAAATAGAATCGGCAGCAGCCATGGCATTAACGGTTAACATATTTAAAGAAGGTGGGCAGTCTATAAAAATAAACTCGTACTGATCCTGAATTTTTTCAAGTGCATTGCGTAAGCGTACTTCGCGAGCAAATAATTCCATCAATTTAACTTCTGCAGCGGTCACATCGCCGTTTGCAGCAATCATATGATACTCGCCTGAGGTTTCTTTAATAATCACCTCATCAATAGGCTTATCTTCTATGAGTAAATCATAGATAGTAGGGACGTCACCATATTTGTCGACGCCACTGCCCATGGTCGCATTGCCTTGCGGATCGAGATCTATTAACAGCACTTTACGTTTCGTTGCAGCCATAGATGCAGCGAGATTAACGGCAGTGGTCGTTTTACCTACTCCGCCTTTTTGATTTGCTAATGCGATGACTTTTGCCACAGTGTCTCTGATCCCTAGTCTTTAGAAAGAATTATTAAATGTCGTTGTGCATCTAAATCGGGTACTTCTAATGCAATTTTTTGCTCAAACTTAACACCAGCAGGGAGTGAGTCTAATTCCTCACTTGGAAATACCCCTTTAAGTGCAATGAACTTACCTGAATGATCGATTAAGTGCGAACACCAGTCAATCATATCTTGTAACGATGCAAATGCACGACTTAGTACGCCATCTAATTTAACACTTGGTTGATATTCTTCAACTCTTGACTGCACAGGGGTCACATTATCAAGGCCAAGCTCATGTTTAACATGCATTAAAAAACGTACACGTTTACCTAAACTATCTAATAATACAAACTGCGTATCGGGTAAGGCAATAGCTAACACTATGCCCGGTAAACCAGGACCTGTGCCAACATCAATATAATGATGACCGGTCAAGTGAGGCGCAACAACTAAGCTATCCATTATATGTTTAACCATCATTTCTTGAGGTAAACGTACTGAGGTTAAATTATAGGCTTTATTCCACTTATCGAGTAATTCGACATAGCGAACAAGTTGTTGCTGTTGTTTTTGTGTTAGCGCAATATCAGTTTGCGCTAACAAAGTTGTTAATTGTTGCTGTAACACAATGTACCTTTACCGTTACGCAGTTTTGCGCAACAAGCCTTGCTTCTTCAGATACACTAATAATAGCGAAATCGCCGCTGGGGTGATACCAGAAATACGCGAAGCTTGACCAATAGTGTCTGGACGAGCATCAATTAGCTTAGCAACAACCTCATTTGATAAACCAGAAACGGTTTTATAATCAAACTCTTTTGGTAAAATTGTTTCTTCATGACGAAGCTGCTTATTGATCTCATCTTGCTGGCGTGCAATGTAACCTGCGTACTTAGTATGAATTTCAACCTGCTCTAAGGCGGCCTTATTGGTAAACTCAGATCCGAGTCCTTCAATGGCCATCAAGTCGTTATAACGCACTTCAGGTCGGCGTAATAATTCTTCTAAGCTGGCTTCACGCACAAGTGGCGTTTTTAGTAATTCATTTACTTGATCAACAACCGCATGATCTTTATGGATCCAAGTATCTTTAATACGCTGTTTCTCTTTAGCGATCACTTCCATTTTTTCGTTGAATGCTTGCCAACGTTCATCGTTAACTAAACCTAATTCACGGCCTTTTTCAGTTAAACGTATATCAGCGTTGTCTTCACGTAGTAACAAACGGTATTCAGCACGGCTAGTAAACATGCGGTACGGTTCTTTTGTACCCAGTGTTGCTAGGTCGTCAATTAGTACGCCAACATAGGCTTCATCACGACGTGGCGTCCACGACTCTTTGCCTTGCACTTGTAATGCCGCATTCATACCTGCGATCAGACCTTGTGCGCCCGCTTCTTCGTAACCGGTCGTACCATTAATCTGACCAGCAAAAAATAAACCATCAATAAATTTAGTTTCTAATGATTGTTTTAAGTCGCGCGGATCAAAAAAGTCATATTCAATAGCATAGCCAGGACGACAAATATGTGCATTTTCAAATCCGGTGATCGATTGCACAATTTCTAACTGCACATCGAACGGTAAGCTGGTTGAAATACCGTTAGGATATAACTCGTATGACGTTAAGCCTTCTGGCTCTACAAATATCTGGTGCTTATCTTTATCAGCAAAACGGACAATTTTATCTTCAATAGACGGACAGTAACGTGGGCCTATTCCTTCGATAACACCTGAGTACATAGGTGAGCGATGTAAGTTTTTGCGAATAACATCATGTGTTTTTTCATTGGTGTAAGTGATGTAACACGGAATTTGTTGTGGGTGGTCGCTTTGTTTACCCATAAATGAGAATACCGGTGTTGGTGCATCACCTGGTTGTTCTTGCATTTTAGAAAAATCAACAGTGCGTGCATCAATACGTGGTGGTGTGCCTGTTTTTAAACGATCCACTCTAAATGGAAGTTCGCGTAAACGATCAGCCAATGCAATTGAAGGTGGATCGCCTGCACGGCCACCTTTAAAGTTTTCAAGACCGATATGAATTTGGCCACCTAAGAATGTGCCTACGGTTAGTACTACACTAGGAGCACTGAAACGCAGACCCATTTGGGTAACGACACCTGTTACACGGTTGTTTTCAACGATAAGATCATCACATGATTGTTGAAAAATCTTTAAGTTTTCTTGGTTTTGAAGTGTGTTCTGAATAGCCGCTTTGTACAAAGCACGATCCGCTTGAGCACGAGTAGCTCGTACAGCAGGGCCTTTAGAAGAATTAAGCGTACGGAATTGGATCCCGCCTTTGTCAATAGCCTGAGCCATTGCGCCACCAAGAGCATCAATTTCTTTAACTAAGTGGCCTTTGCCAATGCCACCAATCGCTGGGTTACAAGACATTTGACCAAGGGTATCCATATTGTGAGTCAGCAGCAGGGTATTCATCCCCATACGGGCAGCTGCCAATGCGGCTTCAGTGCCAGCATGTCCACCACCTACTACGATAACGTCAAAATTTTCGTGAAAAATCATTAATGGGATCCTACTTAAATCAAACCAGTAAACTTCAAAAGGGAGCGTATTCTACCTAGAAATTAGCAGAAGATAAATGATTAAACAGTGCTCAAGATCTAAGTAAGTGATCTCTAATAATATAAAGGATCTTTTAAAGAGATCTTTTAATACTATTACTACTACTGATCAGCTTTTCTGTTGATAAGCTTTAGATCATGATTAAAAACATATAATTAGATCGGATCTAAAGGTGTTAATATGATCGGATCTTCAGGCAAATAAGCTCTGATCAAAACAGGCTGTTATGCACAGGCCGATCAAGTCTCGATCTTATCCCATGGATAAGCATGGTTAAAAAAGCAGTTTAATCAGTGTTTATCCACAAAATCTTTTAAATTATTAGTAAATTGTGGGTAACTTTATTTATAACTTTTTACTTGATCTTTCTATTTTAGACCTGTTTTTGCTATCCACGAGTCTAACCAAGCTAAGGCCGTATCTTCTGGAAGTGCTTCATCAAGAATATTCAGTTCTAACCGCGGTGCTAACTGTATCGCGCCTTTTTGGCTTAAAAGCGTATCTATATTACGCCCTGCAAGGTTATACGTGTCATAACTGGTATCACCTAAAGCAATGACCGTGTACTTTAAGTGCGATAAATCATCAACTTGAGATAACTCATCAACAAAGTTAATAAGGTTTTCTGGGTAATCACCCGCACCATAGGTTGATGTACAAATTAACCAAATGGTATTTTGCTGATCTATTTCACTAAATTCAGGTTGATCATGTAGTTGGGTATTAATACCTTGGCTATTAAGCGCATCGCTTAGTTGCTCGGCAACGTATTCTGCGGATCCCATTTGACTACCAACGATAAGATTTACTGAACTCATGAATATTTGTGATCACTATTAGTTTTAATTGCCGCCTATGATAGCCCAGTGAGTATAACAGTAAAGTTAAGAGTGCCATTTTGTATAACTATTTTTGTACTTATTTAAGCCTTCACTTAAATGTACTGCTTAACTACCTGATAATTAAAGGTTTAACAAAATATCTTTAAATGTAACCTTCTGATCAAGTTGTTGATAAGGTTGGGGAAAGCTCTGCTTAACTATCAATTAAAGTTGCAATTTTATTGCTAACTCATTGATTTTATATTTAGTATTTGCCACCAGCGATTGAAAATAAACGTATAGATGCTTGTTGATCTTAATGTGGATATAAAGCTTGTTGATAACCTTAAATTGGGATCGAAAATAATTTTAAAAAATGATCTATTTAGTCAGATCAGGCTAAATAACCATTATTATTTTTTATAAACAGCCCTTTTTTAATTAAATACAGCTTATTTCCCCATTTTAAAGACGTTTAATTCCTCGCTGAAGCAAAAAAACACGCAATTGTGGATAACTGATCTGCAAAAAAATAAATTTGAGTGATCTAAAGTGAATATTTAACTGAATTTTGCTGGTGGTGTAGACGAACAAAACGTATTTTTTAGCTACGTTTTGTTTTTATGACTTGATCATTCCCCCTATTCAAACATGGATAACCAATGCTATAGCTTCACTTTTAGAGTGTTTAATAGGCATAACTACGGCTATTTTTTCTATAAATTAAGGCTTTCTAGCCGCTATTTGCTGTGATTATTAGCGTTGTTACATCTTTTATGTACATTATTAAAGGCAATTGAGGCTGATATAAGTGCAGCTTAAACTGTATTTGTAGTCTGTTTGGTTTTTAAAGTGGATTATTAAAGCACAGCTTGGTAAGTTGTTATTGTAAGATTAGGCATTAAAAAGGGCGCCTAAGCACCCTTAATAAATTATATCGTTACTTATTAATTCGACTATTTGCCGATACAGAACGAGCTAAATATTTTGCCAAGTAGATCATCTGAGGTAAATTCACCAGTTATTTCGTTAAGATACTGCTGCGTTAAACGCAGTTCTTCAGCCAAAATTTCACCGGCCACATGCATTTCTAATTGTGTTTTACCGGTATCTAAGTGGTAGGCTGCATGCTCAAGGGCATCTAAGTGACGACGACGCGCCATAAATCCACCCTCTGTGGCCCCATCAAAACCAATACAGGCTTTTAAGTGCTCACGCACTAGTTCTATGCCGTCAGCATTCTTAGCGCTTAAACTGATGACCGGATATTGTTGCTCTTGATCCATACCGACTACATCACCTGATAAATCGGCTTTGTTTCTGATCACGGTCACGCCCATACCTTGGGGTAACTTAGCCATAAATTCTGGCCAAATAGCATGAGGGTCGGTATCGGCTGTATCTGTACCATCAAGCATAAATAACACGCGATCGGCTTGGTTTATTTCATCCCATGCACGCTCAATACCTATTTGTTCAACGCGATCTGGGCTTTCACGCAGGCCTGCGGTGTCGATTATATGTAGTGGCATACCATCTATATGTATGTGCTCACGAAGTACATCCCGGGTGGTGCCGGCTATTTCTGTTACGATTGCCGCTTCTCGTCCTGCTAATGCATTAAGTAAGCTTGATTTACCTGCATTAGGACGACCTGCAATAACGACACGCATACCTTCGCGCATTATGCTGCCTTGTTTGGCTTGATTAGTAACCGCATTGAGTTGCTCAATAATGGCATTCAAATCCCCGCCGACTTTTCCGTCTGATAAAAAATCGATTTCTTCATCAGGAAAATCAATAGCCGCTTCTACATACATACGTAAGTGAATGACTTTTTCTACTAAGGTTTCTATGTGCTTAGAGAATTGACCTTGAAGTGACTGTAGGGCGCTTTTGGCCGCTTGTTCACTGGTTGCATTTATTAAATCTGCAATAGCTTCAGCTTGAGTTAAATCAAGCTTGTCGTTCATAAAGGCACGCTCAGAGAATTCACCAGGCTTTGCTAAACGTACACCGTCTATTTTACTTATTTCTTTAAGTAGCATATCAAGGACAACAGGGCCACCATGGCCTTGAAGTTCGAGTACGTCTTCACCGGTAAATGAGTGTGGGCCGGCAAAGTAAATTGCAATACCTTGGTCAAGCTGATCCCCTGCAAGGTTATTAAAAGGCACGTAGTCGGCAAAGCGAACTTTAGGTATTTTACCTACTATTTTCTCAGCGACTTGCTTTGCTAGGCTGCCTGAAACACGAATAATACCAACCCCACCACGTCCTGGTGCGGTTGCTTGTGCTGCGATAGTGTCTTGATTAATCATGCGTTTGAAATTGCCAATATGAAAGTGAATGCTGGTTTGTATTGTAACCTATGGCTTTATTTCATGCGAATAGCTGTATGTAAAAATGCGTCAGCAGATACATTTTAAGCATTTCATTATTTAGTTTTAATTAATAATTAGTTATTGAAAATGATAACTATATTCATTAGCATATGCGTATTATTTTTCTATGTACTTAAACTTTATGCGCTATTCTCCAGTTTTATTGGCTGTTCTAGTCAGTTTTTCAGGTTCTTCACTAGCTGAAAATCAAAATATTGAAAATGAAATAGAAACTATTGATGTTGTTGGCCGTGCTTTTTCTTTATACAGACCAACAGAATCCAGTTTTGGGACTCGCACAAATACCCCAATTGAGAAAATCCCGCAGTCCATTCAAATTCTTCCCCAAGCGTTAATTAACGATCAGGCTGCACGTCAAATTACCGATTTATATAGCAATATTGCAGGGGTTAACGCATTTAGTTATTCCGGGGTGACGTTTCGTGGTTTTCGCCAAGATGAGATCTTATACGATGGTGTAAAAGGCGACCCATTTAATGGTTTTGCTGTTCCACAGTTATTTAATATTGAACAAGTTGCCGTATTAAAAGGCCCTGCGGGCGCTATTTATGGTAGCGGAAACCCTGGCGGCATTATTAATTATGTAACTAAAAAGCCAAAGTTTACTGATGAGCACAGCATTGAAGTTGAAGTAGGTAATGATGACTTTTTCAGTGGGGCAATACAAAGTACTGGTACGCTAAGTGAATCGCTCGATAACCATGCTTACCGTGTTGGTTTATATCGTGATTCAGAAAATCCCTTTCGTACTAATACCAGTAGCGATAACACCATTGTTGATCTTGGTTATACTTGGTTAATTAATAGTGCGACAGAGCTGACTACGCAATACACTTTTATTGAGCAAGAATTAGGTGGTGCACGTTTACGCGGTGTACCCGCTGATGATAATGGCCAATTTATTACAGATATTAGCTGGAATCATAATGAAGCGACTGACTTTCAAAATGTTGAAGCCCATGTTTATCAAGCTACTTTAAAGCACGATATTAATGATATTTGGCGAACGGATATTACGGCTCGTTATTTCGATAATAAAGAAGTGCAAAACTATCATGAACCGAAAGGACTCGATGATACAGATGGCGATGGTGTGCTTGATTGGAGTGATCGAGAGTTTCGTGATCAAGTTCGTGAGAATGAAGGTTTTAGTTTAACGGCTAATGCGGTTGCGGAGTTTGTATTGGCTGATATGCAACATCAAGTATTACTGGGTAGTGATTGGTATGAGCATAGCTTTGAAAGTGTTTATCGTACGGCAAAGCAACAGAGTCAAGGAGGGCCTGTACCCGGGCTTGATCTTTACAACCCTGAGTATGGTCTTACAGCGGCTGATGATTATAATTTAGATAGCATAACACCACGGTTAGGTCGAACGAATAGCACTCGTTTTGGTGCTTATGTTCAAGATCAGCTCGATATTACCACTAATTGGAGTATCACCGCAGGGTTAAGATATGATCGCTTTGAAGATAAAGACGAGTTAAATCAAACTGAGTTTTCAGATAGTGATGTGACTTATCGTGTGGGTACAACTTACAACATTAACGATACTTTCTACCCCTATGCTTTATACGGTACGGGCTTTGTTCCACAAAGTGCAAGTGATCAAGAAACGGCAAAGGGTGGGCCATTTTCTCCAGAAACAAGCCGTATCAATGAAGTTGGTTTAAAAAGTAAACTGCTTGATGATAGCTTGGCAGTTAATTTGGCTGCTTACAATATTGTTCGTGAAAATATCCTCCAAGCAAGCTTATTAGGTGATGTGGCTGGCGATGGTGTTGACGATCTGGTGGCTGTAGGTGAAGTAGAAAGTAAAGGATTTGAAATTGAAGTGGTTGGTGATATTACCGAGCGCTGGGTTGTGACCGCTAACTATGCCTATAATGATACCCGTATCACTAAAGCGAATGAAAGCATTCGTAATCAAATCCCTGATAGTGATAAGTTTGCTAATGCCCCACAAAATACAGTGGGCATTTGGACACGCTACGAGCTTCCTCGCTTCTCTTCCTCTATTTCTGCCGGTTTAGACTATGTTGACGAACAGCTAAGCTTAGGTGGTCAACAAGTTAAGCCTTACACTATTTATAATATGGCATGGCAAACCACAGTAGATAATTGGCAATGGCAATTGTCGGTTAAAAATTTGTTTGATAAAGAATATGCTAGTAGTGGCTTTATTGAACGTACAGGGCACTTCCCAGGTGAACCTCGCCGTATTTATTTTAGTGCTAAATACAGCTTTTAAAGGTGGCGTGTGAACGCTAGACAATGGTTTAATCTGCATTCATGGGCAGGGCTCTTTGTTGGTGTCCTGCTTTTTGTTGTTTGTTTATCTGGTACACTTGCGACGCTAAGTCATGAAATTGAATATCTGACAGACAGTAAGTATCGTGCGTTAACGTCCTCTTCAATCACCAACTATCAAGCCATTGAAAATACCCTCAACAAGCATTATTCAGGTGCACAAGTGTTGTATCTTCAGCGCCATAAGCAAGAGTACTTGGCTTTGGAAGTTGCACTAAAAATAGATGACGCATTTCGGTTTATTTATTTAGATGCAGCCACAGGGCATGTGTTAGGTGAGGGGGAATGGGCACGTGCTTCACGGTTTTTACGTAACTGGCACATGTATTTATCCATGGGCTGGATAGGTAAGCTAATTGTTACAAGCTTAAGTATTTTATTGGTTATTCTGCTGGTTTCGAGTTTTTATGTGTATCGTCGCTGGTGGCAGGGCTTTTTTAAAAAGCCTGCCCAGCTAGTTTTAGATAAACGTAATGGCTGGTCTGATTGGCATAAGTTTCTTGGGTTATGGAGTATGTGGTTTATGGCTATCATAGCCATAACAGGTCTGTGGTACCTTATTGAACATGGTTTGCAAACAGCGAAAATAAAGCATTATATTGCACCACCAGTCGCTGTTAGTGAATTTAAAAAACAAATACCCACTGTTAATGCAACACCAATAAGCTTAACTCAGGCTTATAACGCTGCGCAGCAGGCATTTCCGACGCTTGATATTCGCTATATACGTTATGGTAATAAAAAGAATCAACCTATTGAAGTACGTGGTTATAACGATGATATTTTACTTCGCTTACGCGCCAATCGCGTGTATTTAAAGCCAACGACAGGCACAGTATTAGCAGTACAAAAAGGAGAGAATTTACCGCTTATTCCTCGTATTAAAGATACTGCCGATCCTTTGCATTTTGGTAACTTTGCAGGCCTCGGCACTAAACTTATTTGGGCGCTATTCGGCGGTTTTATGAGTTTTGTTAGTGCTGTTGGCATATATATGAGTTGGCTCAGAGTGAGGCGTAAAAAAACTGTTTTTGAGTGGTTAGGCATATCAGGTTACGTGGCTATAGGTTTAGCTATTTTCTCTCTGACAATAACGGGTGTGAACTTTAGTGAGCGCAGTGTACCAAAGTCGCTTTATTCGCCTATTCTTAGTGAGTAAATTTCAGATATTAAAAAAGGCGACCTAGGTCGCCTTTTTTGTAGGTAAGGGGAGTTAGCCCCTTACTTTAATACCTTTCTTTTCCATGCCACGGTAGATGATTAACATCTGGACAATAGAGATAAGGTTAGACACTAACCAGTAAAGTACTAAACCAGATGGGAACCATAAGAAGAACACAGAGAAGATAACCGGCATAAAGGTCATCATTTTTTGCTGCATTGGATCGGTAACCGTCATAGGTTGTAGTTTTTGCGTTATAAACATACTCGCACCAAATAAGATTGGTAATACGTAGTATGGGTCTTTCGCAGAAAGGTCTGTTAGCCAAAGTACAAATTCAGCGTGACGAAGTTCTGTAGACTCTAAGAATACATAGAACAAGGCTAAGAAGATTGGCATTTGCAGTAAAATAGGGAAACAGCCACCCATAGGGTTTACTTTTTCTTTACGGTACATTTCCATGGTCGCTTGGCCGAATTTTTGACGATCATCACCATACTTTTCTTTTAGCGCTTTCATCTTAGGCTGTAATGCACGCATTTTAGCCATTGAGGTGTATTGTGCTTTAGTAAGTGGGTACATTAATGATTTAACGATAATAGTGATGGCTATAATTGCTACACCCCAGTTACCTAAAATGCTGTGTAACCATTTTAATAGTACAAATAACGGCTGAGAGATAAACCATAACCAACCGTAATCAACGGTTAAGTCTAGGTCAGTGTGAATCGCTTCAAGTTTATCTGACTCTTTAGGGCCCATGTAATAAGTTGCAGTAAGTACTTGCTCACTACCAGCTTGAACATTTACCGCTTCGTCTTTAACACCAATAATAGCTGCGTTACTTTTAGTGATTAAACTATAAAGTGTATTCGCTTGATCTTGCATTGGTACCCAAGCACTTACAAAGTAATGCTGAATAAAGGCAACGTAACCACCTTGGGTATTAATGTTTAGGTTTTTATCGGCCATATCTGAAAAACTATACTTTTCGTATGGTTCCTCATCTGTACCGTATGCAGCCCCTAAATAGTTTTGATCAACCATGCTGCCTTTTTCTTGTACGGTACGCTTTATTTGTGTGTAAAGCTGTACTTGTACAGGCGCGCTGGTGGTGTTGTTAACTTTATATTCTAAGCCAACATCATACTGACCCTTTTTGAATACATAAGTCTTAGTAAAGCTTACACCGTTGCTGTCGGTAAATTGCAGTGGAACGCGAAGCTCATCACCTGTTAAGGTGTAAGAGGTTTGCTCTGATTGGTAAGTAGGACGACCATTTGCAGATGCATCTGGGCCATTTAAACCTATTAAACCACTTTGTGAAAAGTATTGTTTACCATCAAACTCACCAAGTAGCATGTAAGGAACATCACTGCCTTTGGTTTCTTTATAATTAATTAAGTCTGTTTCAACAATGTCACCGCCTTTGGTGTCAATTTTAACTTTGAACACGTCAGTTGTAATATCAATGACTGAGCGTTTAGCTAAAGTAGTTGAAGCAGGTAAACCAGAGTCTGATGAAGCTGGAACATAATCATCTGATTCCGGTGAGTTTGCTTTTAGTGTTTGTGTAGTGGCACTAGGATCGGCTTTTGGCGTGTTGTAGTCATTATTCCATTCTTGAAATAATAAAAACGACACTAGCATTAGGCCGATGAATAAAAACGTGCGTTGCGATTCCATAACAGCTCTTATTTCTCGTGTTGGTGGTTAATACGGGTTAATTTTTCAGGAACGGGGTCGTCTCCACCTGAATGTAAAGGATGGCATTTTAATATGCGTTTAACTGCGAGCCAACTGCCTTTTACTGCACCATGCAAATTAATTGCTTGAATAGCGTAGCTAGAACAGGTTGGATTAAAACGACAATGCGGACCCAATAGCGGGCTAATCCACTTTTGATAACCGCGGATCAATAAAACTAAACAACGTGTTGGTAACGCAGCAAGTGGTTTAAGTAACCTCATGTTGTACATGCCCCTACGTTATGTTTAGTGAATAGATACCATGTATTTAAAGACTTACTTTAAGATTTTAAACGCATGATTAAAAGGTGAGCTAAAGATACCTTAATTAACCCTGTAATTCTATTGCTATTGAGTTTGTTTAGTCGATTTAGCTGATTTGTTTGGGCGTTTTTTAAATGGTGGCGGTTTAGGGGCACCGGGTTTGCAGCGTTCATTAATTTTACGCCACAACTTTGTTAGTTGTTTGGTTAATTCTTCATTGGACTGTTCATCAATGCCACTTTTTACCATCAACACAATATCTATATTATCGAGAGTATGTTGGTTTAAACGAAAACTTTCGCGAGCAAGACGTTTAATACGGTTTCGTTGACATGCCTTTTTTACACGTTTTTTAGCAACAGTAAGGCCTAACCTAGGTTTTGACTGGTCACTTGGTTTTGCTAATAAAGTAAAGAAAGGAGTTGCAGCCCGAGCGGGTTCATTAAATATGCGAGAGTAATGCGAGGGAGTTAACAGACGTAACTCCCTGCCAAAGCTAAAGTCTTCCACTTATAAATTAAGCAGAAAGAACTTTGCGGCCTTTAGCACGGCGACGAGCTAATACTTTACGGCCATTTACAGTTGCCATACGAGCACGGAAACCGTGTGTACGTTTGCGTTTTAAAACGCTAGGTTGAAAAGTTCTTTTCATAACAATCTCATCCGATCGGTTAAAGTTAAAACATCCTATGCAGGTCGCGATCCTGGCACAGGTGCCATTGCGAGCGCGAGATATTATAGATGAAGTGACGAAAAGTCAATCATAATAGAGCGCGTAAAGCATGTTTATTTATGATCAATTTTCATGATCCGATAGGATCATCATAAATAAGAAGTTTTCCACAGCCCCTGTATAAAAAGTGAATAAAAGCATGGGAAAAGTAAATTAGATCATAAATTATAGTCGCGATCTGCTGCCAGTTTTGTTATGATCTCTAATCAGGCTTTAAAATAAAAAGCTATTTAAATCAGTCTGTTATTATATTTATACATCGATATCAACAATTTTATAAAAATCAATCTTTTACTTGTGGATAAAGTGCATTCATAATAGTCGGTCTTGGGCTGCTTATTGAGCCATTTAAACGCAATACAGGTGTGATTTTTGAATCATTATTGATGTGCGGGAATAAAAATTATATCTCTGGGAGTTTTACTGTGTATCTGTCGGTTTGGCAAAGTTGTTTATATGTATTGCAAGATGAATTGCCTTCGCAGCAATTTAGTATGTGGGTCAGACCACTTCAAGCAGAAAGTACCGAAGATACCTTGACGATTTATGCGCCTAATCGTTTTGTACTTGATTGGGTAAGAGAAAAATACCTAAATAGAATAAATGAGTTACTGGTTGAAATTTGTGGTGTAGAAGCCCCTGAATTACGCTTTGATGTAGGCAGCAAGCCGCTATTAAATGCACAAGCTGCGCCGGTAGTTGAAACACAATCAGCACCAAGTACGCAAGCAACGGCAAAACAACAACCTCGAGAACAAAAACCAGTTGTTGAGCCCGCTCCTAAATCGGGTTATAAATCAAACATTAAAGAAAACTATACCTTTGACAGTTTTGTTGAGGGTAAATCTAACCAATTAGCAAAAGCGGCTGCCACTCAGGTAGCAGATAATCCTGGCTCTGCATTTAATCCTGTTTTTATTTACGGTGGTACGGGCTTAGGTAAAACGCATTTATTACATGCGGTAGGCAACGGTATTATGGCCAATAAGCCAGATGCTAAAATTGTCTACATGCATTCAGAACGATTTGTGCAAGACATGGTTAAAGCACTGCAAAATAATGCGATTGAAGAATTTAAGCGTTATTACCGCAGTGTTGATGCACTCATGATTGATGACATTCAATTTTTTGCTAATAAAGAACGTTCACAAGAAGAGTTCTTTCATACCTTTAATGCATTATTAGAAGGTAACCAGCAAATTATTTTAACCTCTGACCGTTATCCTAAAGAGATAGAAGGGGTTGAAGATCGCCTTAAATCTCGTTTTGGTTGGGGATTAACTATCGCGATTGAGCCGCCAGAGCTTGAAACACGCGTTGCCATTTTGATGAAAAAAGCTCAGCAAAGTAAAATTAATTTACCGCATGAAGTGGCATTTTTTATCGCTAAAAAATTACGTTCAAACGTACGTGAACTTGAAGGGGCTTTAAACCGTGTAATTGCTAATGCAAACTTTACCGGCCGCCCAATTTCTATCGACTTTGTAAAAGAAGCACTGCGTGATTTACTCGCACTGCAAGATAAACTAGTCACCATAGACAATATTCAACGTACGGTAGCAGAATACTATAGAATACGTGTGTCTGATTTACTGTCTAAGCGCCGCAGTCGCTCTATAGCAAGGCCGCGCCAAGTTGCCATGGCATTATCTAAAGAACTCACTAATCACAGCTTACCTGAGATTGGGGATGCCTTTGGTGGGCGTGACCATACAACAGTACTGCACGCGTGTCGCAAAGTTAAATCATTACGTGACGAAAGCCACGAGATTAAAGAAGATTACCAAAATTTAATAAGAACATTGTCATCTTAGGGCTGACTTTATTATGCAAATAACAATATCAAGAGAACAATTTTTAAAACCATTGGTGCAAGTATCGGGTGCCATAGAGCGTAAGCATACGTTACCCATTTTATCTAACGTATTACTCGTGGTAGAAAATGGCCAGCTTTCAATGACAGGGACCGACCTTGAAATTGAATTAGTGGCGAGCGTGTTTGTAGGTGATGATGTTGCCGATACCAAGCTCACATTACCGGCTAAAAAATTACTCGATATTTGTAAAAGTTTACCGGATGGTTCTGATCTTACTTTAAGCTTGCAAGACCATCAGCTACTTTTAACCAGTGGTAAAAGTCGTTTTTCATTGACCACATTAGCGGCTGAAGATTTTCCTAATTTAGAGCAGTGGGATGGTGAAGTTGAATTTCAACTAACGCGTTTAGAGTTACGTAAATTACTTGAAAGCACGCACTTTTCAATGGCAAACCAAGATGTACGTTATTACTTAAACGGCATGTCGTTTGAAGTTGATAACAGCGATATAAAAACAGTCGCCACTGATGGGCACCGTTTAGCGATTGCACAAAAGCAACTAGGTCAGTCATTAAATACACAGCGCCAATTAATTATACCGCGCAAAGGCGTGCAAGAAATTATGCGCCTAATGGTTGCCGACCAAGAGTTAGTGACTATTCAGTTTGGTGCTAACCACATTCGTATTATTGATATTGAATTTACGTTTACGAGTAAATTAGTTGATGGCCGTTTCCCTGATTACCGTCGTGTTTTACCACGCGGTGGCGATAAAGTTATTACAGCAAACAGAGAATGGTTACGTAATGCATTTCAACGCGTATCGATTTTATCGAACGAAAAATTTCGTGGTGTACGTTTAAATTTATCAAACGGTTTATTAAAAATTACGGCTAACAACCCAGAGCAAGAACAAGCGGAAGAAGTAGTTGAAGTAATGTACGAGGGCGATGACCTAGAAATAGGGTTTAATGTGTCTTACGTGCTTGATGTATTAAATACATTAAAAACTGAAGATGTGTTATTTACACTTGCCGATTCAAATAGCAGTGCACTAATAGAAGGTGCAGGCGATGAAGAAGCGATGTACGTCGTTATGCCTATGCGTTTATAAGATTATAAATACATAATGAGCTTAAGTCATTTGAGCCTCAAATATTTTCGTAATATTGAGGCGCTGACGCTAGAACCAGTTAATGGCGTTAATATAATTTATGGTGAAAACGGCAGCGGAAAAACCAGCCTTTTAGAGGCTATATATTACCTTTCTCACGGCAAATCTTTTCGAACTTCTAAACATAAAAGTATTATTGCACACCAGCAAGATCAGTTTGTTATTCATGGCCGCAAAGCGTTATACGATTTATCTATCCCTATTGGTATTAGTAAAACCCAAGCGGGTGAAACCAATTTAAAAATCCAGGGTAAGGCGAGTCGAAAAGTATCTGAACTTGCCCAGTTAATGCCGGTACAAATAATAACACCAGAAAGCTACTCACTATTTTTTGGCGGTCCTAAGGAGCGCAGAAAATTTTTAGACTTAGGTTTGTTCCACGTGGAACATGAGTTTTTTTTCTTATGGCAATCGTTTAATAAAGTGCTTAAACAACGCAATGCCTTATTAAAATCTAAGCCTAAGAATTATTTTGACCAAATCAAGTTTTGGGACAAAGAATTTGTTAGACTGGCTGAACAAATAAATAAATTAAGAATCGCGTATATAACTAGGTTTAAGCAGCAATTTTTTGATAAAATGTGTGCAGAATTAACGCTAATACGCGATTTAGAAATTAGCTTCAATGCGGGCTGGAAAGAGAGTGAATCTCTTTGTGATGCGTTAGAGCAAAGTTTTGAGCGAGATGCTCGCCAAGGCTTTACAAGTAAAGGCCCTCATAAGGCTGATTTTAGTTTTAGTGTCGCTGGCAGCAGTGTTGAGAATGTATTCTCACGCGGGCAATTAAAGTTATTGTTGTATGCGTTAAAAGTAACGCAAAATAGCTTAATTGAGTCAGAGACAGATAAGCAATCAATATTGCTAATAGATGATCTACCTTCAGAACTAAGCGAAGATACAAAAGAGAAAGTGGGCCAGTTATTGACTCACTGTAGTTCTCAAATATTTATTTCTTCAATTTTATCTGAAAGTATTTCTGCTGTGGTGGAACCCATGCAACGAGAACTAAAAATGTTCCACGTGAAACATGGCAACCTAATAACAAGATAAGTGGGATTAACCATGTCTGAGAATTATGATTCGTCGAGTATTAAAGTACTTAAAGGATTAGATGCAGTAAGAAAGCGTCCTGGTATGTATATAGGGGACACCGATGATGGTACGGGCTTACACCACATGGTGTTTGAGGTCGTTGATAACTCTATCGATGAGGCCTTAGCGGGTCACTGTGATGATATTTATGTCACTATTCACTTAGACGGTTCGGTATCTGTAAGAGATAACGGCCGTGGTATTCCTACTTCTATACATGAAGAAGAAGGTGTATCTGCAGCTGAAGTAATTATGACGGTACTACACGCCGGTGGTAAGTTTGATGATAACTCTTATAAAGTATCAGGTGGCTTACACGGTGTTGGTGTATCGGTAGTAAATGCATTATCAGAAAAATTAAAACTAACCATTCGTCGTGAAGGTAAACTTCATGAGCAGTTTTACACTATGGGTGTACCTGATGCACCACTAGCTGTAATTGGTGATTCTGAAACAAATGGTACTGAAATTCGTTTTTGGCCAAGTGGCGAAACGTTCACTAACCTTGATTTTCATTACGATATTTTGGCAAAGCGTTTACGCGAGCTGTCGTTTTTGAATTCAGGTGTAAGTATCATATTAAGCGATGAGCGCGAAGAAAATAAAAGCGACCACTTTAAGTACGAAGGCGGTATCAGAGCATTCGTTGAATACCTAAACCGCAATAAAACACCAGTGCATAAAGGGGTATTCCATTTTACTCACGAACGTGAAGAAGATGGTATTAGTGTAGAAGTATCAATGCAGTGGAATGATGCATTCCAAGAAAACATTTACTGTTTCACAAATAATATTCCTCAACGTGATGGTGGTACTCACTTAGCTGGTTTTAGATCGGCGCTAACGCGTACGCTCAATAACTACATGGAAAAAGAAGGCTTTAACAAAAAAGCTAAAACAACCAGTAATGCAACGGGCGATGATGCTCGTGAAGGCTTAACGGCTGTTGTTAGTGTTAAAGTTCCTGATCCTAAATTCTCATCACAGACAAAAGACAAGCTAGTATCTAGTGAAGTTAAGTCTGCTGTAGAGCAAGCAATGGCTGAAAAATTCACTGAGTTTTTATTAGAAAACCCAATGGATGCAAAAATTGTTGTTGGCAAAATTATTGATGCAGCACGCGCGCGTGAAGCCGCTCGTAAAGCACGTGAAATGACACGCCGTAAAGGTGCTATGGATTTAGCTGGTTTACCGGGTAAACTAGCGGATTGCCAAGAAAAAGATCCAGCCCAATCTGAACTATATATAGTGGAGGGTGACTCAGCTGGCGGTTCAGCCAAGCAGGGTCGTAACCGTAAGAATCAAGCGATTCTTCCGCTTAAAGGTAAAATCTTAAACGTAGAAAAAGCACGTTTTGATAAAATGCTTTCTTCACAAGAAGTGGCAACGCTAATTACTGCACTAGGTTGTGGTATTGGCCGTGACGAATATAACCCTGAGAAATTACGTTATCACCGTATTATAATCATGACCGATGCCGACGTGGATGGTTCTCACATTCGTACTTTGCTACTAACATTCTTCTATCGTCAAATGCCGGAAATTGTTGAACGTGGTTATATTTATATTGCTCAGCCTCCACTTTATAAAGTGAAAAAAGGCAAGCAAGAGCGTTATATTAAAGATGATCCAGCATTAGTTGATTACCTTACATCTTTAGCGCTAAGCAATGCAGCACTGTACACTAGTGATAGTGCTGAAGCGGTTGATGGTGAAGCATTAGAGTCAATTGTTCACGATTATCAAAACACGGTTAAAGTTATCGAGCGCTTAAAGCGTAAGTATCCGAACACAGTTATGAACCGTTTGATTTACCAAAGTGAGCTGAAAAAAGAAGACCTTTCAGACGAAGCTAAGGTAATTGCTTGGACTAAAGAGCTGGTTGATGACTTAATTGAACGTGATGAAGATGCAACTATTTTCCATGCAGGAACTGAGCACGATACAGAGCGTAACTTGTATTATCCAGTTGTGAATATTCGTCAGCATGGTGTGGATAAAGCACACGTACTTCATTATGACTTTATTACATCAAGAGACTACCAACGCATTGCTGTAACAGGTAAAAACATTGCTAATATAATCACAGAGGGTGCATATATCCAACGTGGTGAGAAAACAAAACCTGTTGATAACTTTGTGGATGCATTGGAATGGTTGATCGCAGAGTCTAAGCGCGGGATCTACATTCAACGCTATAAAGGACTGGGTGAAATGAATCCAAATCAGCTTTGGGAAACCACCATGGATCCTAGCGCACGCCGTATGTTGCAAGTAACAATTGAAGATGCTGTTGCAGCGGATCAATTATTTGCCACTTTAATGGGCGATCAAGTTGAGCCGCGTCGTGAGTTTATTGAAACGAACGCACTGCGTGTGGTTAACTTAGACGTATAAAACATTATCGTAATCACAAAAAAGGAGCCCTAGGCTCCTTTTTTATTTTTTCAAACGCACAAACTGCTTAAAACCTGAGTGTGCACAAGGTATACTGAGGGTAATTTTCACGCTACTTCTCAGATAGTAAAAAGCCAAATATGCAAAAATATGACGTTAAAACCTTTCAAGGTTTGATCCTGGCTTTACAGGATTATTGGGCACAGCAAGGCTGTGTCATTATTCAACCACTTGACATGGAAGTGGGCGCAGGGACATTTCACCCGCAAACATTTTTAAAATCAATTGGCCCAGAGCCAATGTCGAGCGCATACGTTCAACCGTGTCGTCGTCCTACCGATGGTCGTTACGGTGAGAATCCAAACCGCTTACAACATTACTACCAATTCCAAGTTGTGTTAAAGCCATCACCAGACAATATTCAAGAGCTTTACTTAGGTTCTTTAGCTGCTGTAGGTATTGATACCCTAACTGACGAAGTTCGCTTTGTAGAAGATAACTGGGAATCACCTACATTAGGTGCGTGGGGCCTAGGTTGGGAAATTTGGTTAAATGGCATGGAGGTAACGCAGTTTACCTACTTCCAGCAAGTGGGCGGTTTAGAATGCTCACCGGTAACGGGCGAGATTACTTACGGCCTAGAGCGTTTAGCAATGTACATTCAAGGCGTAGATAGCATTTACGACCTAGTATGGGCTGACGGTCCATTTGGGCGCGTAACTTACGGTGATGTGTTCCATCAAAATGAAGTTGAGCAATCAACCTATAACTTTGAACATGCAAACGTAGCCGACTTATTTGAACAGTTTGATAAATGTGAAGCTGAGAGCCAAAAGCTAATTGAAGCAAGCCTACCATTACCAGCCTACGAGCAAGTAATGAAAGCATCGCATGCATTTAACTTATTAGACGCACGTCATGCTATTTCAGTAACTGAGCGTCAACGTTATATTTTACGCGTTCGTGCGTTATCAAAAGCGTGTGCACAAAGTTATTACGATGCACGTGAAGCACTTGGTTTCCCGCTGTGTAAGGATAAGTAAGCATGTCAGCAGAAAATTTATTAGTAGAAATTGGCACCGAAGAGTTGCCACCAAAAGCACTTCGTAAATTAGCCGAAGCCTTTGCTGCAAACTTAACAGCAGAATTAGAAAGTCTAGAACTAGGTCACCAAGGTGTGAACTGGTATGCATCGCCTCGTCGTTTAGGTTTACAAGTAAAAGCACTTGAAGCTAAACAACAGGACAAAGAAGTTGAAAAACGTGGCCCTGCAACTAAAGCCGCTTTTGATGCTGAGGGTAACCCAACTAAAGCAGCCATGGGTTGGGCTCGTGGTTGTGGTATTGAAGTAAAAGATGCGCAAACACTAGAAACAGATAAGGGCGCATGGTTATTGCACATTGCTAAAGTAGCAGGGCAAGAAACCAAAACGTTAATGACCGACGCTATAAGCAAAGCGCTCGCGAAACTACCTATCCCTAAACCAATGCGTTGGGGTGCGAATAAAACACAATTTATTCGTCCTGTGCATACTGTAACTATTTTATTCGGTAGTGAACTGGTTGAGGGTGAAATTCTTGGTAAGCAAGTGAGTAATCAACTGCAAGGCCATCGTTTTCATCACCCTGAAAAAATTAGCATTGATCATGCTGATGATGTGTTTGATGTACTTAAATCAGCTTACGTTGTTGCTGACTACGAACAGCGTAAAGCACAGATTCGCGCGCAAATAGAAGATGCAGCCAAAGCAGTTAATGCCGTTGTTGCTATGGATGAAGACTTACTTGAAGAAGTTACTTCATTGGTAGAATGGCCAGTAACGCTAACAGCCACATTTGAAGAAGCATTTTTAGATGTACCTGCTGAAGCGCTTATTTACACCATGAAAGACGATCAGAAATACTTTCCGTTATTAGATCAAGACGGCAAACTTTTAAATAAGTTTTTGTTTGTCTCTAACATCGAAAGTAAAGATCCTAGTGTAGTTATTTCTGGTAACGAAAAAGTAGTGCGCCCGCGTTTAGCCGATGCGCAGTTCTTCTTTGAAACAGATAAAAAGAAAACACTTGAAAGCCGACTTGAGTCGCTAGACAGCGTTTTATTCCAAAAGCAGTTGGGCACACTTAAAGATAAGTCACAGCGTATCAGTGAACTTGCCGGTTACATTGCAGAGCAACTAGGTGCAGATAAAGCACTAGCAGCGCGTGCTGGCTTATTAAGTAAAACCGATTTAATGACCGAAATGGTGATGGAATTTACCGACGTACAAGGTGTAATGGGAATGCATTACGCACGTCATGACGGTGAAGCTGAAGATGTCGCTGTTGCGCAAAACGAGCAGTACATGCCACGCTTTGCCGGCGATAACTTACCAACGAGTTTGATCAGCTGTGCAGTGGCTATTGCAGATAAGTTTGACACGCTGGTGGGTATTTTTGGTATAGGCCAAGCACCAAAAGGTGATAAAGACCCATTTGCACTTCGTCGTGCGGCCATTGGTGCATTACGTATCATGGTAGAAAAGCAGCTACCACTTGATATTTTAGACCTGGTTGCTAAGTCGCAAACCTTGTTTGGTGAAAAGCTGACTAACCTAAATGTATCGACCGATGTATTCGAATTTATGCTAGGGCGTTTCCGTGCTTGGTATCAAGATGAAGGCATTGAGGTAGATGTAATTCAAGCGGTACTTGCGCGCCGTCCAACGAAGCCTGTTGATTTTGATCGACGAGTTAAAGCCGTAAGCCATTTCCGCACTCTAGACGCCGCAGAATCGCTTGCAGCCGCTAATAAGCGTGTAAGTAATATTCTGGCTAAAAACAACATTACAACGCAAGGTGATGTTGATCAGAGCTTACTAAGTGACGACGCAGAAAAAGTATTGGCTACGCAAGTTGCAAAATTTGCCACTGATTTAGCACCACTGTACAGCGATGGAAACTACCAAGAGGCATTAAGCCAATTAGCAGGCATTCGTGACAGTGTTGATAACTTTTTTGACAATGTCATGGTAATGGCCGACGATGAAGCGGTTAAGCAAAACCGCCTTGCGCTTTTAAGTCAGTTAAGTGGGTTATTTTTAGAAATTGCAGATATTTCTGTATTACAAAAATAACAGCTAACAGCTATTAAAAAAGCCAGCATAATGCTGGCTTTTTAGTGTTTTATTTATATTAGTTAATAGAGGATTCACCATGAAGCTCCCAATGAAACGCATTTTCACGTTAGCCTTAGTGGGCTTATTGAGTGCTTGTACCAGCCAAATTTCAATTAACGACGTGTTGCCGCAGCAAGAATTGGATCGTAGTATTTATTTAAGAGGGGACTTCACATTATGGGATGCCGAACCTCAATATCAATTTAAACAAGTCGGCCCTGCGCTTTACCAAGCCCAAGTTAGGTTTTCGACCCCTGGCAAAGTGTACGAATTTAAAATAGCCGATGCGGATTTTAGTGAAGGTTTTAACTGTGGCTACAGCGATTCACAGCCATCAGGGCAAAGCCTAACACTCGGCCAATCAACACGCGCCGACTGTAATACCATTTATAATTACTTTAGCTACACACCAGCGATTAAAGGCTCCTACATAGTCAGCATTGATTTTAGTGACTACGATGAGCCGCAAGTGACGATAACTAAGAAATAGCTGTAAGTCGTCAGCCGTCAGCTTTCAGTTGCTCGAGTAAACTTATAGATTTGTGACAAGGACGTTAGTATATGTGTGCCAAGCAATGGAATGAAGAGATAAAAATTGATGGTGTTACTTACCCAGCAGATCAGTTAAATAGAAAGCAAGATGCTGAACTGCTGACTAAAATTCTTGTTCGCCGCTCAAACTCGAATAGAGAAAAGCCTAATAAATCCTCTTATGTAATTAACGTTAATGCTGAATGGGGCGCAGGTAAAACTTACTTTGTAAAACGTTGGGCTGAAGATTTAAAGCATGAACACCCAGTTGTCTATATAGATGCTTGGTCGAATGACTTTATGGATTCCCCCATAATTACTGTACTAGCTGAAATTCAAGAGCAACTATTAGAAACAATTAACAAAAGTCATTTAACTCAAGCCAAAAGAAAAAGCTTTAAGAATATTGGCATATCAGTATTACCTAAAATTCTAGCTGCGTTAGTTAAACGCTATGGTGGGTTTGATATTGAAGATATATTTGTTGATGAAAGTTCTGACACAGAAGTTACGGCATCAACAGAAAACAATAAATCATTGGATTTGTCAGCAGCTATGGAAGCTATGACAACACAAGCATTCAAAGAACATAGTGATTATAAAAAAGGCGTAAAAGAATTAAAAGCTACAATAAAAGAGTTAGTTAAATACTCTATTGAAAAACCTAAAAATGGACTTCGAGCAACAGCTCGTGATTATCCCGCATTCATTTTTATTGATGAGTTAGACCGCTGCCGCCCAACTTATGCAGTTGAAATGCTAGAAGCAATAAAGCATATTTTCGATATTGAAGGGTTAGTAATAGTCGTTTCAACACATACAGAAGAACTTCAGCACACAATTAAAGCATTGTACGGGAGTGATTTTAATGCAAATGACTACCTTAAGCGGTTTTTTGATACTAAGTATCACCTTGACGTTAGCGTATCAGCAAGCTTAATAAAAGCTAACTGTGATATTTCAATGCTTAAAGATGGTGGGGTGAGTAGTCGAGGGGTAATTTTATTTCCTTATGTTTTTACAGCTAATAATGAATTGAAAGAAAATATATTGCTTTTAATTGCCTCCATTGCTAGCTGGCAGGAGCTTTCTCCGCGAACTGCTATTCAATTTGCTGAACGATTACTCATTTCAATAGAGTTAGTTGAGAGCAATAAAACTATAGATATTGTGCTTTTATCTGTTCTGTTGTGTCTTTATGTGACTAGCAACCCTGAATATGATTATGTTATTGGCCAATTAGAATTAGATAATCCAAATTTTAATATACAAACTACGAACTCAAAGTTACGCCTAGCTGGGCAGAACTTCAATTTAGAAAATTCACTAGAGAGCCTAATAACTAATAATGAAAAAATAAGCAGATTTGAGCAACAGTTCAATTTATCAGAGTATGAAACTAATATATTTAAGAGTAAAAGAGCTAGCTATAAAGATTTTAACTTTCTGTTATATATAAAAGTAATTAAGAGAGTTTTAAATCGTAAAGAAATTAATAATACCGGCTATTTAACAAATTTTGGTTACAAAGGTCAAAGGACAATTGATAATAATCAGTTATTAGAAGCCTATATGACATATTACGGTTTAAATAAAAGCAGTATTACTTATTACTTATTACTTGAACTTAATAAGCTTAACCAATAAATTTTCTGATAGCTGATAGCTGATAGCTGATAGCTGATAGCTGATAGCTGATAGCTGATAGCTGATAGCTGATAGCTGATAGCTGATAGCTGATAGCTGATAGCTGATAGCTGATAGCTGATAGCTGATAGCTGATAGCTGAT
>NZ_JASDCM010000025.1:0-35672 GCF_030407915.1 Pseudoalteromonas sp. APC 3250 | reverse complement strand
CTCGCCTTGTAAGGGCGATGCTCTCCCAACTGAGCTAATCACCCACATATAAATTAAAACGCTACTATTAAAATAAATAGTACTGGACTTTAACCAGTGAACTTCGCCGTTACTTGTAAATAGCGGTGATGCTCTCACTTCTTGTAACTGAGCTAACGACCCATATTACAATTTTAATACATATCACTATTAATATAACAATAGGTTTTATATGTGGTGGGTGATACTGGACTTGAACCAGTGACCCTCGCCTTGTAAGGGCGATGCTCTCCCTACTGAGCTAATCACCCACATATAAATTTAAACGCTACTATTAAAGTTTAATAGTACTGGACTTTAACCAGTGAACCTTGCCGTTACTTGTAAATAGCAGTAGGCTCTCTTTTTTCTAAGTGAGCTAACGCCCCATATAGAATATTAGATACGACACATTAAAATGTGGTGGGTGATACTGGACTTGAACCAGTGACCCTCGCCTTGTAAGGGCGATGCTCTCCCAACTGAGCTAATCACCCGCATCTAAACAACACCACATTGCTGCGTTGTTGTGGGGCGCTATTATAGATAGAGTTGCAAATGTGTCAACACTTGAATGATAAAAATGTGCTGAATGAAGCTTTTATAAACAATACAGTGCGAACGGTGTTCACTTTATCAACAAACTAATATTAAACGAACAATTGTTAAGCTTAATGTTTATTTAAAGTCGGCGGCGTAGACTAAATAGATGTCATTAGTGGTCGGATAAACAATAAAATATTTATGTAATAAAAGACTAACTTTCAATAATTGTATTGCGTGATACAAATTAGCGGATAATAAAAAGTTATTTAAAGTTTAACATGCCAATGAACAGCGCTTTTTTAGTAGTAAAACAGCACCAAGCTAATTTGCATATAAATGTATACCCTTTAAATCATATTCAAACTCATATTATCGGTTGAATAGGGTACTTAGTCGTATACATGTGGCGAGTACAACAACGTAAAGCGCAACATGACATCTAAATTAGTATGAAAATCTGTTTTTTAGCACGTATGATAGCCAGTTTGTTGAAATTTAAACCATTTAAATAATGTCGCATAAAAAACTGTTGACTTTATTTTGGGGGGTGCATAGAATGCGCCCCGCACTAAGCGATACACGACGTGATTATCACCGAGCGTATTGAATAAGTTGGGGCTATAGCTCAGCTGGGAGAGCGCTTCGCTGGCAGCGAAGAGGTCTGCGGTTCGATCCCGCATAGCTCCACCAATTTTTAGTGTTTGTCCTAGGGTAACAGTTTTCTGTGTCCCCATCGTCTAGAGGCCTAGGACACCGCCCTTTCACGGCGGTAACAGGGGTTCGAATCCCCTTGGGGACGCCATTTAACTTTTTAGTTAAAGGCGGTTTTACCGAGAAAATAGCGTAACACATAAAGCTCGAGTCTTTATTTGTACTATACGCCATTACCTTAAAGCTCAGGATGTGAGTAAAACTAATCAATTGTCCTAGTGACACATATTCTGTGTCCCCATCGTCTAGAGGCCTAGGACACCGCCCTTTCACGGCGGTAACAGGGGTTCGAATCCCCTTGGGGACGCCACTTACCTATTTTAAATAGGGAAGTGCAGTGTTATTGAGCAGCTCGCCTGAAACGAGTCAAACCATTCAGTTGTCCTAGTGACACATATTCTGTGTCCCCATCGTCTAGAGGCCTAGGACACCGCCCTTTCACGGCGGTAACAGGGGTTCGAATCCCCTTGGGGACGCCACTTACTTATTTTAAATAGGGAAGTGCAGTGTTATTAAGCAGCTCGCCTGAAACGAGTCAAACCATTCAGTTGTCCTAGTGACACAGAAAATGTTTCTGAGAAGATAATGCCATTCGCCTTGCAGGCTCGGCTCATCTTACGCAGAAATAGCAAATCAGTGATTTGCAAACCAATTTCTGCGTCCCCATCGTCTAGAGGCCTAGGACACCGCCCTTTCACGGCGGTAACAGGGGTTCGAATCCCCTTGGGGACGCCACTTACTTGTTTTAAATAGGGAAGTGAAGTGTTATTGAGCAGCTCGCCTGAAACGAGTCAAACCATTCAGTTGTCCTAGTGACACATATCCTGTGTCCCCATCGTCTAGAGGCCTAGGACACCGCCCTTTCACGGCGGTAACAGGGGTTCGAATCCCCTTGGGGACGCCACTTACTTATTTTAAATAGGGAAGTGAAGTGTTATTGAGCAGCTCGCCTGAAACGAGTTAAACCATTCAGTTGTCCTAGTGACACATATTCTGTGTCCCCATCGTCTAGAGGCCTAGGACACCGCCCTTTCACGGCGGTAACAGGGGTTCGAATCCCCTTGGGGACGCCACTTACCTATTTTAAATAGGGAAGTGAAGTGTTATTGAGCAGCTCGCCTGAAACAAGTCAAACCATTCAGTTGTCCTAGTGACACATATTCTGTGTCCCCATCGTCTAGAGGCCTAGGACACCGCCCTTTCACGGCGGTAACAGGGGTTCGAATCCCCTTGGGGACGCCACTTACTATTTTAAGTATTGTATAAAGCAGAGTTACATAACACTCTTTTTGCACGATGTTATCAAGAGTATCAATCTCTTAGCTATGTCATTTACTACTTAGATAGGACGTGCAGTGTTATTAGAATAAAACTACAAATTAATACCCTCATTTCATACTTCATATTCATATCATTCTATTCACACTTTGTTACAAAACCAAAGCTGTAATCACTCCATATTCCTTGTTGTACTTTTAATTAGTCTTTAAACTCATAGAGTTAATTTAAATATGGACTAAAAAATGAAACTCACAAAAATTGCACTTGCTGTTTTACTTGCATCAGGGTTAGCTGCATGTAATAGCTCAACTCAAGCTGTTGATAAAAATATTGTTACAGAAACATCAATTCCTGGCGTTACACTTATTGAATCAGTGGAATCTAATGCAGGCGAAATCAACATACCGTATAAAAAATACAAACTAGATAACGGTTTAACTGTAATTGTACATGAGGATCATTCAGATCCCTTAGTACACGTTGATGTAACATACCACGTTGGTTCTGCTCGCGAGGAGTTGGGTAAGTCAGGCTTTGCTCACTTTTTTGAGCATATGATGTTTCAAGGTTCAGAAAATGTTGCTGATGAGGAACATTTTAAAATAATATCTGAAGCAGGCGGTACTTTAAATGGTACTACTAACTCAGATAGAACAAATTATTTTGAAACAGTACCTGTAAATCAATTAGAAAAGATGTTGTGGCTAGAAGCTGACCGAATGGGCTTTTTACTCGATGCTGTAACCCAAGAAAAATTTGAAGTACAACGCGAAACAGTAAAAAATGAGCGCGGCCAACGTGTTGATAATCGCCCTTATGGTCGTTTAGGTGAGCGTGTTGCTCAAGCTATGTATCCAGATGGCCATCCATATTCATGGCCTGTAATTGGTTTTATGGACGATTTAAATCGCGTAAATGTAAATGACTTAAAAGCATTCTTTTTAAAATGGTACGGACCAAATAATGCAACGCTTACTATTGGTGGCGACATCAACGCTAATGAAATACTACCATTAGTTACTAAATACTTTGCACCAATACCAAAAGGTCCTACAATACCTAAAGTTGAAAAAACAGCGGTAACACTAGATGCCGATAGATATATTTCAATGGAAGATAAGGTTCACTTACCTTTATTAAGTATGAGTTTCCCAACGACTTATGCTCGCTCTGAAGATGAAGCACCTCTTGATATACTTGCTGAAATACTAGGTGGAGGTAATAATTCACTACTATACAAAAACCTAGTTAAAACTCAACTTGCTGTTCAAGCAAGTGCAAATCATCCATGCCAAGAGTTAGCATGCTCAATTAGCCTTTATGCTTTACCTAATCCTACAGCAGGAAAAACGTTAGCTGATATGGAAAAAATCATTCGTGATTCATTTACTGAATTTGAAAAGCGTGGTGTTACACAAGATGATTTAGATAAAGTAAAAGCTAAAATAGAGTCAGGTGCAATTTTTGGTCTGCAAAGCGTATCAGGAAAAGTCTCTCAACTAGCCGCATCTGAAACGTTCACAGGTAACCCAAACTCAGCTAAAGATGAGATTGCACGTTATAACAAAGTTACAAAAGCCGATGTTATGCGTGTTTTTAATCAATATATCAAAGGTAAGTCTGCCGTTATTATGAGTGTTGTGCCAGAAGGCCAAACTCAACTTATAGCTGCCCCAGACAACTTTACTCCTAAAGCGTATGATTTTGGAGGTCCATCTACAACTTCAGCTGATGATTTAGTGGCACGAAGAGCTGTTGATACATTTGACCGAAGTGTTCATCCAGAGGCCGGCGCTAATCCTGCTGTTGATGTTCCTACTCTTTGGCAAACTAAGACCGAAAACGGTATTAAAATATTAGGTACTCAAAGTATAGAAACGCCAACTACTGCTATTTTTATTAAAGTTCCGGGTGGCTTGTATAATGAGCAAGCTGGTAAAGTGGGTTTATCGTCAATGACTGCATCGTTAATGAGCGAGTCAACGCAAAACTACACTACGGAGCAAATGAGTAATGCGCTTGAAAAACTGGGTAGCCAGGTAAACATATACGCTGATAAAACACATACTAATGTGTATGTTTCTAGCTTAACCAAAAATGTAGATGCAACGCTAAAGCTTGTTGAAGAGAAGTTATTTAAACCATCATTCAATGCCGATGACTTTGAGCGTAATAAAAAGCAAATCATTCAAAATATTCAACATTCAATGAAGGATGCAGGTTATTTAGCATCTAATACATATAGCAAATTACTATATGGCGACAATATAGCTGCACTTCCAAGTACTGGAACGCTTAATAGTATTGAGGCTATTACATTAGATGACGTTAAAGCTTTTTATAACGCAAACTTTAAACCACAGGGCGCGCAAGTCATTATTGTTTCTGATTTAAAAGAGTCAACAATTGAGCCAAAAGTTAAAGCTGCACTTGCAAACTGGCAAGGTAAATCGAGCCCAATTGCCGTTGATTTCAGCGAACCTAAAGTCGAAACTAATGTCATTTATTTGGTTGATAAACCAGACGCTCCTCAATCAGAAATTCGTATTGGTAAACGCGATATGGTTGAAGACATTACAGGTGAGTTTTTTAAAGCTAACTTAATGAACTTTGCATTTGGTGGCACTTTTAACAGTCGTATCAATCTAAATTTACGAGAGGATAAAGGCTACACTTACGGTGCTCGCTCTCGTTTTTGGGGTGACAAAACATCAGGTGGCTTTACAGCCTCTGCAGCGGTGAGAGCCGACTCTACTGCAGCGTCTATTACAGAGTTTACTAATGAGCTTAATAACTATGCTCAAAACGGTGTCACTGACGAAGAGCTTATGTTTATGCGTAAAGCCATCAATCAAAAAGATGCGCTTAAATACGAAACGCCTAATGCAAAACTTGGCTTTTTAGCACAAATATTAGAGTTCGATTTAAAACCTAGCTTTGTAAAAGAAAGAAATGAGATTGTTAGCAATATTAGCAAAGAAGAAGTTAACGCCTTAGCTAAAAAACACTTAAATACTAAAGATATGATTTATTTAGTAGTGGGTGATGCTAAAACACTTCGTCCAGAGCTTGAAAAATTAGGCATGAAGGTTATTGATTATAGCCTTTAATATTTAAATAAATAATTAGAATTATAAAGCAGTTTTTTTAGCTGCTTTTTTTTGCCTAATTGTAGGGCGTTTTAAACTTTCTGTGAAAATAGATTACAAGGAACAACTACAGCGCCTTTCCTTAAGATATAATTTTGCAGCTTTAGCCTTCAAAGAACATCACATTCCTAGCTTTATCATTCAGTACTTATAAAGATTCAATTTGGTAACATAAATTTAAACATCCAACCTTATTAGGAGGATTTATGGCAAGTGGATGGGCACGCGATGGTGCAATTCAAGATCAAATCGACGCCAGCGTTAATGATGCTGTGCAATATGCTAGAAGTAACTTAGTTTCTGGAGCCAGTGCCGAGCTATGTGAAGAATGTGAAGAACCAATACCACAGGCACGAAGACTTGCGTTACCAGGTGTTAAGTATTGTGTAAGCTGCCAAGTTGAACTAGAAGGTAAAGGCGCACTTTCTAAAGGGCTTAATCGGCGTGGCAGTAAAGATAGTCAATTACGATAAAAAGGTGCATACAGCACCTTTTTTAAAATTGTATCAGAGTTAAGCTTAAATAATTAAAAAGCCGCTTAGTAAACCTATTAAATATATTTACAAAAATTTATTCATATTTTCTTTTTTCTGAATAAGTTCAATTGAGTAGCCATCTGGATCTTTTACAAACGCTATTTCTGTTGTGCCACCCTTTACTGGACCTGGTTCACGGCTTACGTTACCGCCAGCGGCCTTGATATCAGCACAGGCTTTATAGATATCATCAAACTCAATCGCGATATGACCATAGGCATTGCCTAAATCATAGCTGTCGGTATCCCAGTTATAGGTCAGTTCAAGCACTGTTGTGTCAGTTTCTTCACCGTAGCCTACAAAGGCGAGGGTATAGCGGTACTCTTCGTTATCAGCACGGCGTAACTCTTTCATACCAAGTACTTGAGTATAAAACGCAATTGATTTATCTAGATCTGCAACCCGTAACATGGTGTGTAGTAAACGCATTTAAATCCTCTTTAAAATTCATATAAATTTTTATAACGCAGCTAGTTTTAAATACTATTGCTGCGCAGTTAAAATATCAATAATCCGATTATAAATTATTTCTGTGAGCATCACAGTATCATCGCCATTAGTATTTATAAACTGCACAACGACTGTATCGATATCTTTATAATAACGAGCAATGCTTGAATACCCTAATACCCAACCTGTGTGTTCATACTTATAAAGTGATGCATACAAAGCTTGCTCTTGTTCGTCGAAAAAAGTCCCTTTGTTTAAAGCAAAAATAAAGTCGCCTACATCTTGTGCGGTTGCCACATAGCCTTGATCGAGTGCTTTAAAATCATTCTCATAACCTACGTAGTAACCACTCATCAAATCTACTAAATTGATTTCATGTACAGATGAAAACGTATGCGTTAGGCCCTGTGGCGTTAAAATTTCATCTTTAATATATTGGTTATGATCATAACCCAGCACGTTAGACATAATTTTTCGCAGCAACAAATAATTGGTATTAGAATAGCCATAGTCAGCATCAGGGCTAAAATCAGCGGGTTTATCGAGTACTAATGCAAGTGGGTCAGGGTAGGTGATTGACCAATCGAAATTATCAGTGTCTGTGTAATTGGGTATGCCACTTTTGTGTTTTACCATCATTCGTAGTGTTATTTTATCTGCGTTTTCAATGCGTCCAATTAACGATGGAAGATAATCAGCCAGTGTTTTATCTACATCAATACGTCCAGCGGCTGAAAGTTTGGTTAAAGCGGCTGCATCATATAACTTTCGAATGCTGCCAATTTTAAAAAGTGCACTAGGGTAAGCGGGTATTTTGTGCTCTCTATTATGCCAACCATTTGCAAAATATTCAGGTTGCTGCCCTTGTTTATGAATATACACAATAATGCCATCGACTCCTTGTTCAATAGCCTCTTGTGTTTGTGTTTGAACGTTAGCGGGCAGTGGGTGAAAGTAATATAAAGCAAACTGCCAAGGGGCAAAAATGTATATGCTAGTAAGAGTAACAATGAGAGCTGCAATCCGCAGAAGTGTAAGCGCTTTTTTGTTCTTCAATTGTATCATTGCATTCTGGCTTCATTTATTTTTGGAGTGTGAGGAACAGCTTTTTACTCTACTAAACAGCAATATCATGTGATATTGCTGTTTAGTTATGGGGAGTTTGACTGTATTAAAGTATATTTTTACTTATTAACTTTGCCCTTAAGAACATAGATTTCACCATCGAAACTCCCTTGAATCGTCAAACCTTGTCCTGCTAGCTCTTTAAGGTACTCTATGTGTTCCTCTGTAATATGCTGCCCAGGCACCAAAAGCGGAATACCTGGCGGATAGGGGGTAACTAAACCGGCACAAATACGGTTGTTACTTTTACCGATAGGCACAGATTCGCGCTCGCCATAAAAAGCATCACTTGGAATACACGCAAGGTCTATAGCGGGTAGGTTTTCAGGCAAGCGAGATCGTCGCGTCGATTTTGACAACTTCACTTTACCGCTGTCGAGTTTTTTGAGCGCATTATAAAGACGAATTATTTTTGAGCGCGTGCCGCCAAGCGTCAGTAACACTAAGATGGTGCTGTGAGTGTATTTTTCTATTTCTAGGCCAATTTCATCCAGCAGGTATTTATGAATATCCTTTAACGAATAAGGTAATTCGCTTATGTCGATGAGAATTTTTAGCGGATCGTGACCCATGTTATCACCACTGAAGTGCGGAAATATTTCCATAAAGTCTTGCTTACCTAGTACTTTAATTTGTTTGAGTGAAGCCATCTGTTGTTTAAATTCTTCCACATGGTTCAACAAAGCATTGAGTAACTTATAGCCTTCCATCTCTAATTGCTTTTGGCACACATCAAGCGACGCGATAAGCTGATATTTTGGCGATGTACTGGCGTAAATACTGTAAATCTCACGAAAGAAATCAGCATCGAAATCAGGGTCGTTAACATGAATATAAGACGCTTGAGAAAACGCCGATACCACTTTATGCGCCGAATGAGTGACGTAGTCAGCGCCAGCATGAATGGCGGAATAGTATCGTAGGCTTGGATGAAACAGCGAGTAAGCAAACCATGCCTCGTCAATAAATACTTTAATACCATGTTGATGGGCAAAATCGACCACCTGTTTCAGATCGCTCAGTAGGCCATCGTAAGTACAACCGGTGAGAACCAGCAATTTTGCATCGGTATTTTGTTCTATCGCTTGTTTTATATCGGCCAACGACGGCGGCGCAAAAATGCCATATTTAGGATTTAAAATACTCGACAAATAAACAGGTAAACTCGCTGATTGCAAAATGCCATAGTGCACAGATTTATGACAATTGCGGTCGATGATCACTTTATCGCCCTTACGCAGCAATGTCTGCAAGATGATTTTATTTGAGGTAGACGACCCATTGGTAACGAAATAGGTATGCTTGACTTCAAACGTCGCCGCTGCTGACTCTTGCGCACGGCCAATGGTATTAGTACTATCTGACAATGAACCTAACGAATCAACAGAAACCGACAGATCGCCCACGAACACATTACGACCATAAAACTGATAAAAATCTTTAATATAAGGAGAATTTCTAAAGCTCGAGCCGCCACTGTGACCTGGTGTGTGCCAAGAATCGTTTGCTTCGCCAACATAGCGGCGGTACGCAGTCCAAAATGGGGTCTCTGAGCGGTCATCGAAATCGTTGATCATATAGCCTAAAATTGCTTCAGGATCAGAAATTACCTCATCTTTAAAAAAGAAAGACTCAATCTCCTCCGACTCATTAACGATTTCAAGCCCCTTCGTATCATCGCCAATAACATAAACAGGCAGCTCAAGGCGGATCCCTTTTAACTGCTCGATAAAGCGACTATAAGTGCGTTCGCCAACCTTATTTTGCAAATCCCAGCTAAGCACTACAGCCTGAATATCACCATCTTCCTCTACAATGTCCAACGCTTGTTTTAGCTCAAGACGCTCAATAATATCGATATGAATATCATCTCGCTCAAAATTGACAATAGTCTTCGACAGATTCGTTGAAAGCTCTTGTAAGGTGACTGGATCTTGCTCAATTAACAAGATACGAAGTATTGGTAGCATAGGAATTCTCGTAATAAAATTTCATAATGCTCAACAGCATAACTAAAGGATTGACGCTTGTGAAATTAATACTTTGAAAATGTTCCAATAATTACGGCAAATCACGAATAAACAGATTTTATTTGAATTGATTTACAAGGTATGAAAAATGAAAGGTGCCAAAGTTAGACACCTACTTTGAATAAACAAAAAAGTAACACTGGAATACGAATTAATCATTGAGCTTATTCTTATAAGCCTGATAATTGAGGTTTAGTATTAACAATCGTGCTAAATGAACGTTTTTTATTTACGGATCTATTCTGCTTTATCTTTAAACTCTTTAGGCACTACTTTTTCGAGCTTCTTTTCTACTTCAACAACGTTCTTACCCATAGCAAACTTATCAAGGTTTGAGTCGGCCAGCCGAAAGATAATAAAAGTAGATGCAAAAGGTAATACCTATAGGATGCTTTTATTAACTTCCTGACTGTTACTATCGACATAGCATTATTTACCCTAATTAAACAGCTAACAGTCTCAATAGTTTTAGTTTTTTAGAACAATGTTTTGGCCTACTAAGTGCATTTTTTAAAAATCCATTCTAAAGGCCCGTGTTTAAAATACTTGAGCCAAAACACACTGAAAATTATGCTAATTATGCAAAAGACCAATGCGGAAAATATTGACAAGTCTATGGTTTGATTAACGAGTAAGCCAGTTGCCTCAAGAATTCCCATGCCAATAATGACATGTGCTACATACAGAGTTAACGTTAACTGCCCAGTTTTGCTTAGCCACTCAATTAACCGGTTGGTAGGAAATACACTTGCTAGTTTTAGAGAAACCAGCAAAACAAGAACGGCAGAGCTTGCAGCTGAAAACATATATTGTGGCAACGGCGGTATTATTGACGTGGTTAACAAAAACTCAATTTCATCTTTTGACATGCCAATAGACGGGTCATCTCCTGCCCACATTCTCAGCATATAGAAGCTTGCTTCTACAATAAGTAAAATACTTAAAGACCATGTAAACAAAGACTTCCTTACATTAGCATTGGATAAATCTTGTTTACCCAACCATATGCCAAATAACAAGAAACCACACCATGGTAAAACTGGGTGATAACCATTAAAGAAAAGGTGTCTAATCACTCCTTCATTTGTCCAAAAACCAGAATAACTAAGCTCAAGCCAATCCCATCCTTTTTCGTAATCAAAGAATAGCCACATTAATGGAAATGCAAAAACAAAACCGATAGATGCACTGAGCAGTTTCTTGCTGCTAAGAGTAAATAATAATGCAGCTATCAAAAAATAGAATGCATAGAATTTCAAGATGTCGGCTTCCCAAATAGGTGTAAAAGCCAAGCCAATCAAAAGTAGTAAAACAGACCTTTTTATCAAAGAGGTTCTTACTTGCTTGATGTGTTCAAGTGATTCACTGGTAACACATTTTTTAGTTAAAAACGCAATACCTATACCCGCTAATATAACAAACAAAGCCGAAGCCCGACCTTCGAATAGAGCCGCAAACTCTATTAATTGTGGTGTGCCAATATCGGCGTTCATGGCTAACTTAAAGTTGACAATAACCATACCAAAGAGCGCTAACGCTCTTGCAAAGTCAATACCGATTAGTCTATTCACTCTCTTGCTCCACAGAATTCATTTTTAACTTTTGAGACATTGCTGTATCATAATGGAACTTAATAGATGATACAAGGCTGTCTCATAAAATGGATGCAAGAACAAATAATTCGAGAAAAAAAATTATTCAATCGGGGTTAAAACTGTTTATTCAAAACGAGGACTCAACGCTAGTTGACGTGGCTAAAAGGGCTGAAGTTGGTAGAGCAACGGTGTACCGCCAATTTAAGCATAAGGAAGCGCTTCAAGAAGAGATTGCGTTATATTGTTTAGACCGCTTTGATGAAGTAAATATGTCCGTTGAAAATAAAGCTAAAGACTCATTGGATGCTATTAGGCTTGTATTCGAAAATACTTTGCCGTTATACGAGGAATTCGCTTTTTTGCAAAAATTCGAGAAGATGTTTCAGAAAAGTGAAAAGCTTCAAGTTCGTATACAACAGCAAGATAACGAGATACGAGAATTGATAAAACTTGCGAAAGATGAGGGGTTATTAAGTAAGCACTTCTGTGTTGATTGGGGTTTTTATTTTTTTGAAGGTTTATTGTACGCAGGTTACAAGATGAGTCATCTAGATAATTACAGTTCAGGTAAGGCAGCACATTTAGCTTTTTTATCGTTCAAGAGTGGGGTTGCTTCATAATCCCCTGCAAGAATATAGATGTAACATTAATTTACTGAAGACAGTTACTAAGCACATCTTGTGGTTAATTTATTTAAAAGATCAGTTTGCTACCTATCTGTTCTTTTTTGGGTGGAAATCGACACAACTTAAGCCAGCGATGTCGCAACATGACACTGGGTAAGCCAAAGCTAAGGTCCGCTTTCGTATCTTAACAGGTGGGAGCTATTCAGTCTTATCTTTAAACTCACATAAATCTTCAATTATACAGCTGCCACACTTTGGCTTACGCGCCACACAGGTATAACGTCCATGTAAAATGAGCCAGTGATGTACATCTACTTTAAACTCTTTAGGCACTACTTTTTCGAGCTTCTTTTCTACTTCAACCACGTTCTTACCCATAGCAAATTTAGTACGGTTTGATACACGGAATATATGCGTATCTACAGCGATGGTGGGCCAGCCAAAAGATAATTAAGGTAGATAGCAAAAGGAAAACCCATGTACTGCTTTTAGCCATATGCTGACATTAAGCCTTAGCAAATTCAGGAGCATATTTAGGGCTATATATCTACATTGTTTTGACGGCTAACCTTAGTTTTTTTGAGGTTTGATTGTTTGCATCAATAGGCATAGTGATACTAAAGCTACGCCTGCCCAACCTATTACTTTAAATTTTTCCCCAATAATGACTATAGCTAAAACAGTTGCAACTAATGGTTCAATTAAGGTGATTAATGTCGCTTTACTTGCATCTATATAATTCAAGCCAAAACCAAATAATAAATATCCTAAAAACATTGGAATTATTGCCATATATAAAGATACGAAAGCATTAGATGAACTTGAAAATAAGTTATCACCCGTAAACCATAATGAAGGAAGTAACAGTAGTGCAGCACAACCGAATAGCCCAGACATGGACGATGTTGAGTGAACGCCACTTTCAATTAAACACCTTGCCGCCCATGAATAACCTGCATAAGTTAAACCAGCAATACAACCTAAAATAATCCCCAAACCCTGTTGATTGATACTGTAAGCATTATTATTACTCTGGTCTTTACCTAAAGTTAACAGAGCAATACCTATAGCACCAATGACAAAGCTCAACATCCATTGCAATGAAATGTCCTTTTTGCTAATAAGACGTTCAAGGATTCCAGCAAAAAAAGGTGCAGTGGCTATAGATACTACAGTACCAATGGCAACACCTGATAAGCGCATTGAGGTATAGAATGCTAATGGGTAAATAGCGACAGAAGTGACACCTAAGAGAAATATTTTAGGCTGTTCGAGCATCAGCTTATAATCTATAAGTAGCTTTTTTCGAGCTGTGATTACAAGTAACACTCCTCCTATCCCCATAGAGAATGCACCAATAGCCAAAGAGCTTACATCTGGGGAGTAGCTTGCAGCAGTACCAGTTGTCCCCCACAAGAAACTAGCAACAATAATCGCCATTACACCTTTAAAACTTCCGTGATGATTTTCCACAATGAGACTTATTTATAATAACTTCAATATAGAAATAGTATGCTAATTATGTAGGGTGTTTTTAACAATTAAGACGCAATAGTTAACAATTCCGACTAAGTTTACTTTTTGAATTTTGTTGGTGATAGACCAAAGTATTGTGAAAACTTTCGGCTAAAGGCCGAGGGTTCTTTATAACCTACTTTTTCACCAATAATTGGTAACGGATAATCTGTATGCGTAAGTAATGCTTGGGCTTTTTCCATTCGAAGTTTTGTTACGTACTTCATCACGGTCATACCTGTTTGTATTTTAAATAGTTTCTTAAACTGTGTTTCACTCAGGAAAGCAGATTCAGCTAAACATTTAATTTGAAGCTGCTCTGCAATATTTTGCTCTATGAAGGATATTGCTGTACCAATGCGACTATCTACCTTTGGTAATAAAGTTTGCTCTGCCAGCAGTAAGCTGAACATTTCGAACATCGCCTGTTCTAATTGAGCATTAACTTTGTTTTCTAGTTGGTTTTCGATAAAAGTTAAGTAACTTCTAAGAGATGAGTTAATTGCAAAAACAATACATTGTGAAGATGAAATATTTAGCGGAAGATTTTTCATATCTACGACTACAAACCTAGCTTCAGTGTTTGCAGTGAACAGGTGCTCTTCGTTGGCTTTAACTACAACACATTCACTTGGTGCAACTTTTCCATTGAAATCACCAACACATATATTTATGACACCACGTAAAGGTAGAACCAACTGATTAAATTGATGTGAGTGACGAACTGGCTTTGTGCTATAGGAGCGGATGGATAATAGATTTTTCATAATAATAGAAAACGTATTGCCTTATTTCATCATGATTAGGGTTATATATCTTAGAGTAATGAATTCTAAAGTGAAGTCTTAGTTTCTACTGGTGTTTTTAATTAAAGTTTATATGATCAATGTGGCGGCTTAGTTGACTGTCAAGATGATGATAGCTCTACGTTTAATGGATACTAAAAATATCTCTGAAAACTATTGATGCTAATGTCCGTTATCGTATCAAAGCAGTCTAAACATTACTCAGTCTTATCTTTAAACTCACACAAGTCTTCAATTATACAACTGCCGCATTTGGGTTTGCGGGCTGTACAAACATAACGTCCATGTAAAATGAGCCAGTGATGTACGTCTACTTTAAATTCTTTGGGGATCACTTTTTCAAGCTTTTGTTCAACGGCTACCACGTCTTTACCCATGGCAAGCTTAGTACGGTTTGATACACGGAATATATGCGTATCAACTGCAATTGTCGGCCAGCCAAAAGCGGTGTTCAGTACCACATTGGCTGTTTTACGGCCAACGCCAGGCAGGGCTTCGAGCGCTTCACGATTCTCAGGCACTTCACCGTTATGCTGATCAACCAGTATTTGGCACATTTTGTAAACATTAGCGGCTTTGGAATTAAACAAACCGATGGTTTTAATGTAATCACGCAGTGTGTCGTGGCCAATATCTAAAATAGCTTGCGGTGTATTAGCAACCGGAAAGAGTTTACGGGTGGCTTTATTTACCCCTACATCGGTGGCTTGTGCTGAGAGTGTTACGGCAACTAGCAACTCAAACGGGCTTGAATATTCAAGCTCCGTTTCAGGATGTGGGTTGTCATCGCGCAAGCGAGTAAGTATTTGGTAACGTTTTTCTTTATTCATCTCACTTAAAACGCATTAGCTTTTATTAAGTTAATGTGTTTTCCCCTTAGGTTAAGCTAGTAACACGTGCACGTGGGCCTTTTTCAGCTTCTGGCGGCGTTACTTGTTTTGATTTTATTTGTGCATCAATGACGTTTTTTGCGGCGATCAGCAGCCCAAGCCCTAAGAATGCACCTGGTGGTAAAATGGCCAGTAAAAACTGGCTATCAAAGCTAAATACTTCGATGCGTAAAGCTGAAGCCCAAGGACCGAGTAATAAATCGGCGCCATCGAATAAGGTGCCTTGGCCAATCAGCTCTCGCATAGCGCCAAGTACAATCAGCACCAACATAAATCCTAAGCCCATCATCAAGCCATCAAAGGCAGATAAATACACTGGATTTTTAGAGGCAAATGCTTCAGCACGACCAATAATGGCGCAGTTAGTCACAATCAACGGAATGAAAATCCCCAGAGATTGATAAAGGCCAAAAGTGTAGGCGTTCATTAACAGCTGCACAATCGTCACAAAACCGGCAATGATCATTACAAAAACCGGTATTCTGATATCTTTAGGCACCCAGTTGCGCACAAATGATACGGTAATATTAGAGCCCACTAACACTAACAAGGTTGCTAAGCCTAAACCTAGCGCATTAGTGATTGTGGAGGTAACAGCAAGTAAAGGGCATAAACCTAATAACTGTACTAAGGCGGGGTTATTTCCCCATAAGCCTTCTTTGTAAAGGGTTTTTAATTCACTCATGGTGTTACCTCAGGGCAAGCATTCGCTGCTGCAAAAAGATCATCAAAGTTATTTTGTGCATACACTACGGCGTTTTTAACTGAGCCAACTACAGCGCGAGGCGTAATGGTTGCGCCAGTAAACTGATCAAACTGACCGCCATCTTTTTTAACGGCCCAACGCGCGTCACTTTCGCTTTGTACTGTTTTTGAATTAAATGAGGTGATCCAGTCTGATTTTTTAATTTCGACTTTATCGCCCAAACCTGGGGTTTCTTCATGCTTAGTAACCCTTACACCAGCAACGCTGCCATCGCGATATACCGCGCTAAGCAAGTTTATATCGCCACTGTAGCCGCTAGGAGTGACATGACGAATGACTAATGCAACGGGCTCGTCATCTTTACGTGCACGGTAAATTACTTGGTTGTCGTATGGCCCAAGTAAAGGGTCTGATATAATCACACAATCTTGAGAAAGTTCATTAGTGTACTTGCTGTGCGGTAATACTTCTTGTAACTGATTAGTTAATTGCAGTTGCTCTTGCTCTGCAATCTTATCGGCCGTTAACGAGTTTATGGTGGCCACTAACCCTGTTGTAAGGAGTGCGAAGCCGCATAATATTGCGCCATTTTTTACCATTGAAGAAATAATCATTTTACTGCTCCATGGCCATAGGTTCTTGGTTGTGTGTAGTAATCAATAAGCGGAACTGCAATATTGATCAGTAATACGGCAAATGCAACGGCATCCGGAAAGCCACCAAATGTACGAATTAAATACACAATTAAACCAATCGCGGCACCATAAATAAGGCGGCCTCGATTAGTGGTCGCAGCTGATACAGGATCGGTTGCAATAAAAAAGGCTCCGAGCATAGTCGCACCACTAAATAAGTGAAATACCAGACCCGGCTCAGTGCCTGGCGAGGCAATATAACCAATTGCAGCGCATAGGCTTAAACTGGCAATAAAACTAATTGGTATATGCCAGTTAATCACTTTTGTTTTTAATAAATAAAGGCCACCGAGTAAGAAGGCTAAATTAACCCAACCCCAACCTAGGCCAACCCATTCATTAAATACCGGTTTTTGCATACTTTCAGTGACGGTAAGGCTATGAGCAATATCTGTTTTTAACGTATCAAGAGGGGTGGCCATCGTGCTGCCATCAATACCCACTCTGAGCTGATCTAAGCTGTATCCTAACGTTGTAAAGTCACTAAATATTAGACTAAGCTGCTGGCTAAAAGTAATGCCCTTATTGAGTAACTCTGTAACGGGTAACCAGGCCGTCATTTGCACAGGGAACGACACTAATAAAAGTACATAAGCTGCCATTGCAGGGTTAAATAAATTAAAGCCTAAACCACCATAAAGTTGCTTAACAATAACAATGGCAAACAAACACCCTATAACAATAACCCACCACGGCGCTAAAGGCGGAACACTAATCGCTAATAGCACGCCGGTTAGCCATGCGCTGCCATCGCTTAATGAAGGCCAAATAGGGCGCTTACGCATTAGCATAATGGCTGCTTCAAATGCGCTTACACACACTAACGCTAATAATAATTGAATAAGGACACCGGTGCCAAAAAATACAACTTGTGCAATAACACCAGGAATACAGGCCGCAATCACAGTTAGCATTAACCGTGTCACAGACTTGTGACTATGATTGTGGGGTGAACTGGCCATGGTTAGTTTCATGACTGATCGTTTCCTTCTTTTTGTTGCTTTTTAGCTTTAGCACGGGCAATGGCGGCGGCTACGGCGGCTTTTTTCTTCGCTTGAGCTGTTTGCTGTGAATTTTCTGAAGATTCATCGTTGCCTTGTGGCTCAGCGTTTTCATTCTGTTGTGCTAATGCATTAGCTTGTGCTGCTTTCTTAGCTTTAGCACGGGCAATAGCAGCAGCTACCGCAGCTTTTTTATCATCGGCAGCGGCTGGCGATTCAATTACTGTGTCATCACTTGGCGCTTGCTCATTGGCTTGGGCAGCCTTTTTGGCTTTAGCACGAGCGATAGCAGCAGCCACGGCGGCTTTTTTATCATCGGCAGCGACTGGTGATTCACTTACTGTGTCATCACTTTGCGCTTGCTCATTGGCTTGTGCTGCTTTTTTGGCTTTAGCACGGGCAATGGCTGCAGCTACCGCGGCTTTTTTATCATTGGCAGCGACTGGCGATTCACTTTCTGTGTCATCGCTTGCTGTTTGTGCATTGGCTTGTGCTGCTTTTTTAGCTTTAGCACGGGCAATAGCAGCAGCTACCGCGGCTTTTTTATCATCGGCAGCGACTGGCGATTCACTTACTGTGTCATCACTTTGCGCTTGTTCATTGGCTTGTGCTGCTTTTTTGGCTTTAGCACGGGCAATAGCGGCAGCAACGGCTGATTTTTTATCATCTACAGGCTCGTCATCACCATTGTTTTGTGCTTTTTGCTCTTTATAAAGGCGAGCTTGCTCTTTACGTGCTGCGCGCTCTTTTGCAACTTCACTGTTATCTGGCTCGAGTTCGCCACCTTGCTTTTTCGCTTTAGCACGCGCAATTGCCGCTGCTACAGCTGATTTATTGTCACCATCGCTGGTTTTATCTTTAACGCGGGCAAGGGCATCGGCTACTTTTTGCTGCTCTTCGGTCGATTTAGGGGCAGGTTTACGTTTATGGCGATTTTTTCGCTCAGCTTGTTCTTGCTCTAAACGCGCTTTACGTGCATCAAAGCGCTCTTTAGCGCGATCTGATTTTATCTTCTCGGCAATTTGCTCTTTAATTTCAACTTTTGCAACGCGGTAATACTGAACAAGTGGTATTTCACTAGGGCATACATAGGCACAGGCACCACATTCAATACAGTCAAATAAGTTATGCTCTTGGAGTTTGTCGTATTCTTTTGATTTAGCAAACCATTGTAATTGTTGTGGCAATAACGAGGCAGGGCAGGCATCGGCACAGGCACTGCAGCGAATACAGGCTTTTTCTGGGCCAGGCTCTGCTAATTCTTTATGATCTGGGGCAAGTATGCAGTTTGTTGTTTTAACAACGCCAATACGAACTGTGGGTAAGGTAAAGCCCATCATAGGGCCGCCCATGACCACGCGTTGTTGTGGCACCGGTGAAAAACCTTGGCAATCAAGTAAGTGCTTAATTTCAGTACCTAATAACGCCCATACATTGCCTGGATTATGTATAGTATTGCCGGTAACGGTAACGACACGTTCAATTAACGGTTTACCTTCGTATACAGCTTGCTGAATCGCAAATAAAGTGCCGGTGTTATGTACTAAAATGCCGATATCAGCAGGGATACCGCCGTTTGGTACTTCACGGTTAGTGAGCAGTTTTATTAGCTGTTTTTCACCGCCAGAAGGGTAAACAGTAGGCACGGTTTGTATTAAGATATGCTCGTTATGCTTCGCCGCTTCTGTCATGGCTGTGATAGCCTCGGGCTTATTGTCTTCAATGCCAATAATACACAGCGTCGGATTGAGTAACTGCTGCATTAGCTCAATACCTTTGACTATTTCAGCGGCGTGCTCACGCATTAAGGTATCGTCAGCCGTGATGTAAGGTTCACACTCAACCGCATTAACAATCAAAAATTCAATAGGTTGTTTAATATCAGCTTTTACATAGGTTGGGAAGCCTGCGCCGCCCATGCCAGAGATCCCCGCATTATGAATAACATCAACCAGTTCATCGTGTGATGCAGTGGCTGGGTTTGCTAAAGGCGATAATTCACACCAGGTTTCGTTGCCATCGGGTTCAATAATAATGCTCAATTCAGGTAATGCCGAAGGATGCGCTGATGGCATAGGCGTAATATCAATAATAGTACCTGATGTAGGTGCATGTATTGGCACCGACCAATTAGCTGATGGCTTTGTTAACGCTTGGCCTTTTAACACGTGCTGGTTTTTTTCAACTATTAATTTACCACTAGCGCCAATGTGCTGCTTTAAAGGCAGAACAAGTTTTTCAGGCAAAGGGAGTCTGGCTATAGGCGCACTATTAGATAATGATTTCTGCTGAGGAGGATGTACGCCGCCAGGAAATGCCCAAACGGTGCCTTTTTTTATTTGTTCAAGTAACTTTTCCACTCAAACCTCTAATCTATTTGGGTAACAGGAATAGCGTCTAATTGCCATTTCCAGGTTTGTTTTGTTGGTGCAACAGGTAGCATGTCAATACAATCGACCGGACAAGGTTCAACGCACAAATCGCAGCCAGTGCATTCGTCAATTAGAACGGTATGCATTTGACGTGTTGCACCCACAATGGCATCAACAGGGCAGGCTTGAATACATTTAGTACAGCCAATACATTCTTCTTCGCGGATATACGCCACTGTTTTAACCGGATCTGCTTGTTCGCCGCCAGCGAGGGGTTTAGCCTCAACCCCCATTAAATCAGCTAGCTTTTTAACGGTCGCTTCACCACCTGGAGGGCATTTATTTATTTCATCGCCATTGGCAATGGCTTCTGCATAAGGACGACAGCCCGGGTAACCACATTGGCCGCATTGTGTTTGCGGTAAAATAGTGTCGATTTGTTCTACAACAGGATTACCTTCAACTCGAAAGCGTACTGCTGCAAACCCTAAAATTAATCCGAAAATTAACGCCAGCAAACCCAGCGCTATTAAAGCGTACAACAAGGTCATATTAAAACTTCACTAATCCAGTAAAACCCATGAAGGCCATTGACATTAAACCTGCCGTTATCATTGCGATTGAGGCACCTTTAAATGGGGTTGGTACGTCTGCTGCGGCTAAACGTTCGCGCAATGCAGCAAATAAAACCAATACTAATGAAAAACCCACCGCAGCACCAAAGCCATAAACGGCCGATTGTAAAAACGTGTGATCTTCTTTGATATTTAATAAAGCAACACCCAAGACCGCACAGTTAGTGGTTATTAAAGGTAAAAATATTCCCAGTAACCGGTAAAGCGTTGGACTGGTTTTTCTGACAACCATTTCAGTAAATTGTACAACAACAGCTATCACTAAAATAAAGCTCATTGTTTTCAGATAGGTAATATCCAATGGTAATAAAATATACTCATTTACTAAATAGCTTGTCACAGAGGCAAGCGTTAGCACAAAGGTAGTTGCCAAAGACATACCTATGGCTGTGTCAAGTTTCCCAGACACACCCATAAACGGGCAAAGGCCTAAAAATTGTACTAATACAAAGTTGTTGACTAACACTGTTCCAATTAATAACAAGACGTATTCTGTCATGTGTGCCTCACGCTAATAAAATCCCGTGTATTATCCTTTTTTCTACTGTGATTAACAACACGTTGAGTGATTATCAGTTAAATAAACAACGTTAAATAATGGGCTAATTGTAAAGGGTTAAAATCAAGGAACATTGCAATTAAAAAACTGTCAGCATTTTAACGGCTGAAAATTCATAAAAGCACACTTTAGAACGTAAAAAAGAGCATACATGCTCTTTTTTACGTTAATTGGAGTAGAGGCGTTAGATGTCTTTGGGCTTTTCAATGTAGTAACCTTGAACACCATCTAGGCATAACGTTTCTACAATGTGTTTTTCTTCTTGGCTTTCAACGCCCTCAGCAAAAACACTGACACCAATTCGGTGAGCAAGGTCGACCATTAAACGCATAAAGTACTGATTATTTTTATCATCCTCTAAGCCTCGGGTATAACTTGCATCCATTTTAATAAAGTCTGGTTTTAAATCTCTGAAAAACTTAAATGATGTGAGTCCTACACCAAAGCGTTCAACAGTAATTCTGGCTCCAACGCGATGCACCATATCAATAAAACGTTTGCTTGCTTTAATGTTTTGTTGCAGACCAAATTCACTCACCTCAAAAATTAACTTAGAAGCAATATGGGTATCTTTAAGCAAACGACGCTCTAACCAAATCATAAATTGGTCACTGTGCGCACTTGAAGGGGTAATATTTAAGCCAAAGTATTTTTCAGATAAATTACTCGATTTTATTCTTTCTAATGACGATTCTATAATTAACTTATCAATTTCTATTGCCATATCGAGCTTTTCAGCCATTGCTAAAAATGAAGCGGTAGGCAAAGCTTGATTTTCTTCTGTTTTGAAGCGGGCTTGAATTTCAGCATAGGCTTTAATGCTTTTACCTAATGGCATAATATTTTGGATCACTAAGTGGACGCTTTTAGACTCGATCACTTCGTTAATCACTTTACGCCAGTTTTGGTTACCAAACCCTGCGCTCACATTATTAACAAGATCAGTATCGCGCTGCACATGCCACGCATTAGCTTGCTTAGATTGCGCCATACTCATTGCGTTATCAACGATAGAGAGCAACTCACCTAAAGGTTTGGCTTTTTCGTATCCCACAATACCTGTGTTTGCAACCGAGCTAAGCTCTTGGTTTTGCATATATTGAGTAAAGCGAGATTGTAAGTTTTCACCAAATTTTTCAGCTTCTTTTAACGGGGTATTCGGCAATATAATTATAAAGTCAGAGCTGTTTACTCTAAAAACTTGACTGCCGGAATAGGTACCACTGATATTTACTATGATATCTGCAACCGACTTAATGTACTCATCACCTTTTTGATAGCCTCGACTTTGATTAATTGACTGTAACTCACTACAGCGGACAAGTGCTAAAGAGCCAAATGTACTTATTTCGGTGTTTTCTATATTTTTTTCGTAGTAATCAACAAACATATTGCGATTACCTAATTCAGTAACACCGTCTTTGTAGGCTTCACGTTTAATATCGTGGGCTGCATTTTTTATATTGTCGTTTTTACTTTTTAAAAAGTGCGATAAACGATTAAAGCTAGGAATTAAACTTTTCCCTAACTTAGCTAACTCAGGTGAATCAATTTTAGTTGCAAAATCATCACCTAGTTGGTTTTGATTGATATATACATCAATAACATCAGCAACGTCCGTACATATATTGTCATTAATGTGCTTAACAATGGTTTTCATCAATATAATAGGTATTAGGGCGAGTAGGGTGCTAACAATTAAAATAACAAAAAACGCGGTTTGAAACTGCTCACCCAAGTGAGTAATGTTTAATTTAAATTCAATTTTTATATCGGCGTTATTATTTGTGGCGTACTGAGGACGTACTGAGTTGCTACTAGATTGAATAAGCTCAGCAATAAAAGGTAATTGCACTGCATTGTTAACCGAAAATACTTCAACGCCTTGATAGTCACGTAAAACAAAATTTGAAAAGGTTTCACTAGTTGCAAGCGTATTTTTAAGATTTTCTGCTGATATATCTGTCGCAGAGAGATTTTTAATGTATTGCTCAACGGTCGCTTGTGCATTTTTTTGAGCGTTGCCGATGGCATTATCAAAATTTTGGCTAATAAAATAACTACCAGCGGAAACAAGTACCAGCCAAGCTAACAGTTGTATAAGAATAAGTTTTTTGAAAGCTGCCATTATTTAATCTTTTTATGTCAAATGGGGGAGGACACAACCTCATGATTATTAAACTAATTATAGCTCGATATCAATAGTTATCAAATGGTTAGTTTTTTAAGCAAAAAAGTTTTTATTTTAAAAGAAGAATGGTAGAGCAAATTGGAGGGTATGTCTATGTGATTGTAGTAAATTGGCTCCCCCTCCCCGACTCGAACGGGGGACCTGCGGATTAACAGTCCGTCGCTCTAACCAACTGAGCTAAGGGGGAACTAAAATGTACTTCTTATGACTTGGCTCCCCCTCCCCGACTCGAACGGGGGACCTGCGGATTAACAGTCCGTCGCTCTAACCAACTGAGCTAAGGGGGAACTACATCATAAACATAAACTTGGCTCCCCCTCCCCGACTCGAACGGGGGACCTGCGGATTAACAGTCCGTCGCTCTAACCAACTGAGCTAAGGGGGAATCGTTTATGGCTGAAAAACTTGGCTCCCCCTCCCCGACTCGAACGGGGGACCTGCGGATTAACAGTCCGTCGCTCTAACCAACTGAGCTAAGGGGGAAGCGTCTTGCCTTTCAACGGGGCGAAATATTAATGACCGCATAGCAAAGTGTCAACATATAAAAGATCATAAATTCAAAAAAGAGGTCTATTCGTTGTTTTTATGTGCAATCTGCGCGTTTTATAACACTATTTAAGTAAAGCGCAGTGATATTGTTTTATAAAAACAGGGCAATATTTGCATGAAGTTTGTAATTTGAGGCAATAAAGTGATGAGTAAAATTTAAGAAAACGGCTTTTAATAGCAAAAACGCGTTCTATTTCCTGTATTTTTATAAAGCGATAATTAACTTATTTAAAATAAATGGCTCCTTTTTATTTTGGTACGTTAAAACGGTTGAACTAAATGCCTTTTAGTTACGTAAAATGAAATTAGCGCTAAAACATAATATAAATTTTGACCGCACCAATAACGTTTTGTACAAAAATAAAACAATCAATGAGTTAGCTACCTGTTTGAGTGTGTTACTCACTGATATTAGTCTAAGAAAAAATCACCTTCATACACATAATAGGGGCATACAATGCTGTTTGCATATTGGTAACGGAAAAAACCAAATGATCAGACAATTTAGCACTCGGTTGTAGCCCTTTATAAACGTGGGGTTGATTGAGTTATCCACGGTTTCTGTGGATAACTCTGTTTATTAAACTTTAAGAACATCAGCACCCCCAGCATTGTAGGGCGCTACAACGATTTCAAGTATTAAAAAGCTTTTTTTTTATATATTAAAAAACAAAGGCTTATGATTCAGCTAAGTTACTCACTTAAACGATAAATAAAATTTTTCGTGACGATAAAGCATCATCGCTAACTGTGTAATAAAGCAACAAAATCTAAAAGGTAAATGTTGCAAAAGTTACATAAATGTATTTAATTTGATTTTTGATGTGTTTGTGCAAAATTTATTTACAACAGCGTAAAAGTAATAGTTTGTAGATTAAAGGCTGATTTAGTTGTTTAGATTTAATAAAGCATGGCTTGAACTCTCCGGATGCTTTAAAATATGCCGTTCAGTAAAAGAGGCTTATTTATTTTATGCGCGCACATTCTCAATCACATACTCGCCCTGATTTACTCACTGCTCCAATCTTGCCTACGTTAAAGAAAATGACCGTTCCAATGATCTTTGGGATGATTACCCTGATGATGTTCAACATAGTTGATACTTTTTTTATTAGTTTATTGGGTACAGAGCCGCTTGCTGCAGTGAGTTTTACATTTCCTGTTACTTTTACCGTGATTAGTTTAGCAATTGGTTTAGGTATAGGGACTTCTGCGGTTATTGCAAAAGCATTAGGCAGTAACAATTTAGAAGAAGCGCGTTTTGATGCCAGTGTTTCGTTGTTGGTAGCGGTAATATTGGTATTAATTTTATCTGCTAGTGGCTATTTATTGATTGATCCAATATTTACGTTGCTTGGGGCAGGGGAGCAAGTACTCCCGCTAATTCATCAGTATATTAGTATTTGGTTTTTGGGCAGTGTGTTTTTAATTACCCCAATGATTGGTAATTCTGTACTGCGTGCGAGCGGTGATACTAAAACACCGAGTATTATTATGGGGGGGGCTGGACTTATAAATGCTGTACTCGATCCTGTACTTATTTTTGGTTTTGGCCCCATTCCTGCGTTTGGCATTAAAGGAGCCGCCATTGCCAGTGTTATAGCATGGGCAGTTGCTGTGGCAATTATTTTATACTTATTAATTGCTAAAAAGCGCTTATTGAGTTTAAAAGCAGGGTCGCAAACGGTTATTGGAGCAATTCGTAAAATATTAAAAATAGGCTTACCCGCAGCAGGTGCTAACATGCTAACACCGGTTGCTATGGCAGTAATGACGGCATTGGTTGCACATCATGGTCCAGAGGCTGTGGCTGCTTTTGGAGTAGGGAGTCGAATAGAATCAATAGCGAGTTTGGTGGTATTAGCATTATCGATGACTTTGCCACCTTTTATCAGTCAAAACTTTGGAGCCAGTCATTTTTCTCGCGTAAAGGATGCTTACCTAGGAACCTTAAAATTTGTGATGTTATGGCAGTTTGTTATTTATATTTTATTAATTATGTTCTCAGGCGTCATCAGTGAAATATTTGGTAAGGAGCAAGCCGTTGTTGATGTCATAAAACTGTTTATTTATACCATTCCTTTAAGTTATGGTTTGCAAGGAGTGATCATTTTATCAAACTCCTCGTTTAACGCTTTACACAAACCCATGAACGCCTTAGTTTTAAGCGTTATTCGATTGTTTGTTTTTTATATTCCCTTTGCGTATATCGGGAACGAACTCGCAGGCTTAATCGGCTTGTTTATTGGCGCGGCCATTGGTAATTTATTTACAGCACTTGTAGCCTACAGGTGGTTTATGAAAGAAATTGAAGCGTTAAGCAGTCAAGCATTACAGGAGTGTAGTCATTGAGCGATCATTTTCAGCTAGTATCAAAATTTAAACCCGCAGGGGATCAGCCAACCGCTATTGCTCAGTTGTGTGAAGGCTTAGAAGCCGGACTGGCCCAGCAAACCTTATTAGGCGCAACGGGAACAGGTAAAACGTTCACTATGGCTAACATTATTAGTGATTTAAACCGGCCAACTATTATTATGGCGCATAATAAAACCTTAGCGGCGCAATTGTATGGCGAAATGAAAGAATTTTTTCCACACAATGCGGTTGAATACTTTGTATCTTACTACGATTACTACCAACCTGAAGCCTATGTGGTAGCCAGCGACACCTTTATCGAAAAAGACGCATCTATTAATGAGCATATAGAGCAAATGCGACTCAGCGCCACCAAAGCGCTTTTAGAGCGACGCGATACCATCATCGTTGCGTCAGTATCGGCAATTTATGGTTTGGGCGATCCTGACTCATACATGAAAATGATGCTGCTTTTAAAAGTGGGTGAAAAGGTCGACCAACGTGACATGCTGCGCCGTCTTGCAGAGCTACAATATACGCGAAACGATATTGATTTTAGTCGCGGTACATACCGCGTTCGTGGTGAAGTAGTTGATATATTTCCAGCTGAATCAGACACCTATGCAGTGCGTGTAGAAATGTTTGATGACGAAGTTGAACGCTTAAGTATTTTTGACCCATTAACCGGTGCGGTAGAAAAACACATAGTGCGTGCCACTATTTATCCTAAAACTCACTATGTAACGCCACGAGAAAAAATTCTCGAAGCCATAGAAAAAATTAAAGCAGAGCTCAAAGAGCGCAGAGCACAATTGCTCAGCGCAAACAAGTTAGTAGAAGAGCAACGCATAGCTCAGCGTACCCAATATGATATAGAAATGATGACCGAGCTTGGTTATTGCTCTGGTATTGAAAACTATAGCCGTTATTTATCGGGGCGCACACCTGGCGATCCACCGCCAACATTACTGGACTATTTACCCGACGATGCATTAATGATTATTGATGAATCGCACGTAACCGTCTCGCAAATCGGTGCCATGTATAAAGGCGATAGAAGCCGTAAAGAAAACCTCGTTGAATATGGTTTTAGAATGCCCTCAGCTATGGATAACAGGCCACTGCGTTTTGAAGAGTTTGAGGCTATTGCACCACAAACCATTTATGTATCGGCCACCCCGGGCGACTTTGAATTAGAGCGCAGCAACGGCGAAGTTGCAGAGCAGGTTATTCGCCCAACTGGTTTACTTGATCCTGTTATTGAAGTGCGCCCGGTAGGCGATCAGGTTGATGATTTACTCTCAGAAATTTACAAATGTGTTGAATTAAAAGAGCGTGTGCTGGTAACTACGCTTACTAAACGCATGGCTGAAGATTTAACCGACTACTTGAGTGAGCACAATGTAAAAGTACGTTATTTACATTCTGATATTGATACCGTAGAGCGAGTAGAGATTATTCGTGATTTACGTGCCGGTGTATTTGATGTGTTAGTAGGCATTAACTTACTACGTGAAGGCTTAGACATGCCAGAAGTGGCACTAGTGGCTATTTTAGATGCCGATAAAGAAGGCTTTTTACGCTCAGCACGCTCACTTATTCAAACGATAGGCCGTGCGGCGCGCCACCTTGATGGTCGTGCCATTTTATACGGTGACAGAGTGACTAAATCGATGGCTAAAGCCATTGAGGAAACTGACCGACGCCGAGAAATACAGCATGCTTATAATGTTAAGCATGGTATTGAACCTAGTGCATTAGTTAAAAAGATACTTGATGTAATGGATGTAGGCCAAGATGCTTCACCGCAAGACAACCTACAGCTTATTCGTAAAGAATCTAAAAAAATCCTCAGTGCTAAAGAAATTGCAACGCAAATTAAGCAATTAGAAACCAAAATGCATGCGTATGCCAGCGATTTAGAATTTGAAAAAGCCGCCTCAGTGCGCGACGAAATACATGAACTACAACAACAGTTGATTAATTAAATGACAACCGATTTTACTCCCCTTATAAATGCTTTGGCAGACACGCCTTTTTCCGATAATGAGCTTTGCCGCGTTTTTCATGGACGCGGCCACAGTGTTGAAGCGCTTAGCCATATTAACTTAGACTTTTACCCACCAAGTTTGTTTTTGGTGTCATACAGTGAAATTGACGAGGAAACACTCGCTGCACTCACCGATACGTTATGGCAATGGGCACAAAAACATCATCCAGAGTTAATTACTGCATTGGTGTATCAGCAGCGAGCTGGGCTGCAAAGCCATAACACCCTTGTTCACGGTCAACTGCCAGTTCGTCATAGCGTAGCCGAAAACGGGGTGCGTTTTTTGGTTGATTTAATGAGTAAGCAAAACACCGGTATTTTTCCTGATATGCGAAAAGGCCGTGAGTTTGTCATGCAAAATAGTAAGCACGCCAAAGTACTTAATTTGTTTTCTTATACCTGTGGTTTTTCGGTTGCGGCTATGCACGGCGGCGCAGATCATGTGATGAACATGGATATGAGCAAAGGTGTGTTAAAAGTGGGTAAGCAAAACCACCAACTCAATAATGTCGATCGTGGGGTCAGTTTTTTACCGCACGATATTTTAAAGTCGTTTGGTAAGCTAAAAAAAGCCGCACCGTTTGATTTGATTATTGTTGATCCGCCCAGTTTTCAAAAAGGCAGTTTTATTTTAACCAAAGACTATCAAAAAGTGCTGCGCAGACTTCCTGAGCTTTTAAACGATACTACACAGTTATTGCTATGCGCTAATAGCCCAGAGCTTACAGAAAACGATTTTAAAGCACTTATTGAAGAGCATACTCAAGGTGCTATTGAATTTGTTAAACGCCTAGAACCTACCGATCGCTTTATTGAAATTGATAGCGATAAAAGCTTAAAAGCATTGGTGTACAAAACAAAAACATAGTGAGTTAAATGAAACTGAGTAAACGTTTAAACGCCATCAATTCGTTAATTACACAGTCTTACGATATTGTTTGGGATTGTTGTTGCGATCATGGCTTTTTAGGTATGGCATTACTTGAGCGCGGCATAGCCAAACAAATAAACTTTGTTGATATTATTCCAGAGTTAATGGAAGCGCTTGAGCAGTCGCTACAACAATTTGAGCAAGGAAAGTCTTTGCCTTCATGGCAAGTGCGCTGCGAAGATGTTGCGCAAATTAAACTGCCAACAGGTGCTAAGCAAGTAATCGTTATTGCGGGAGTGGGGGGCGATTTATGCTTAAAGCTCATTGAGCAAATTATTGCTAATAATCCGCACAGCCTTAAACAACTAAGTTTTATTATTTGCCCTATTATGCACCTCTATAAAGTACGTGCGGGTTTAAAAGCGTGTAATTTGCAGCTCGATAGCGAGCAAATTATTGTTGAAAACAAGCGTTTTTACGAAGTGCTACAAGTCAGTTTTAATGCCACCGGCACTATTACTAAAACGGGGGCTCATATGTGGGATAAACATAACCCTCAACATCATCAATATCAGCAACAATTGCTTGACCATTATACTCGAATGCTCAATAAAGATAGAGTTTACTATCAAAAAGTTATAACAGAGTATCAACGCGTATTTGAACGCTAAATACTGCCAAAAAGTGTGATCGCTTTTTATGATTAACTACGTAAAGTGCTTCATAGTTAATATCTTGCCGCTAGGCAGATTTATTTGGTTTATATATGTCAGATAACAACACAAAAATTGAGTCATTATTAGATGATGGGCAAAAATGGCAACACAGTTACGAGCAACCTATTTCGTATGCGCCCCTAGTACAACTGGCTAATAAAAATTGGATTGTTCCGCAGCATTTTTTGCGTTACAAGCATACGCTGGCCAGTGTTAATGAAGTGCTTAACGACATTAGTTTTTCCAACCACTTTAGTGTGCTAGCAGCTGAAAAAAACAGTGATGTTTATTTGCAAGTAGCAGTACTTAGTCCAGACAATTATCGCGCTGATAATAAAGCAAAAAAACTATTGTTTGGTCGCCGTTGGCCAGTAGAGCAGAACCTGCCTACCTCGGAGCTTATTCAAACTGCATTTTTAGCGTTAAAAGTGGCGCGTGAGCATGAGGTAAGAGAGCTTTTTCAGCTGCAACACCAAGGCGCAACTAGTACGCCATTTAATAATCATCATGACTTACCCGTTATGGCACAAAATCCCGAGCTTGTTAAAAGTACATCGTTTAAAAATATTTCATTGAACGAGCTGATAGATCGCCTTGTGTTTGCGGATAACCAAATAGAGCTAATTAACTGCCAAGCTATAATCACCGGTGAGCAGGTGTATACGGTTAAACTTTATTGCGATAGTTGCCAGCTGAGTGAGTTTAATAACAAAACTTTGTCATTTTTAGCACCGGATACAACAACAAATAGCTTTTTACATAGTTTTATTGCCGCATTGGTTGCTATAAGCAATGATCATGTGAGCGAGCATTTTAAATACCAAGGTTTTGCACGTTTTAGTAAGCATGTACAGGCGGAGCAAATAGGCGAGTTAAGTGTTTCTATGCGTTCGCCAAGTTCAGTTAGTTTGTGCTCAATGGGTAAACAAGAGGCGAATCAGTTAAATTTTGAGATAGACAGTGGCCGAGCGCCACAAGGGTGTGGTCAAGCAATTGGTGGTTTTTTAGCTGCCCATGGCATTGAGCAGCCTGAAAACGCACATTTATACCCAAATTACTTGTAACGTATACATTAAAGTTTGTTTATTTCTTGTTTTACGTTGTAGCTTGAGTCGGTAACAATGGCTTCAAGTGTTTGTACTCGTTGTTTAAGTTCACTCACTTGAGCGGTTACCTCAGCTAGTTGTTTGTGTGCGTCTTGATTGTTGTCCTGTACTTTATGTTTAAATTCAAGGTGCTTTTTATACATATCGTAAATAACTCCCGAACCTACAGAAATAAGTACAATGAGAACTATCATTGTTGTGCCAGACATAATTACTTCCTTTAACTTTTCTTTAAGCTTAAATTATAACCATAATTAAGCGCTCATAAAGCTAATTAATTGTAACTTTATTTGTATTTATAAATATTCGATAAGTCATTGTTATTATTTGTGACGCCACCATATAGTAATTATGAATTTTTTAATCGATACAAGGAGTAGGTATGTTAAATAATAAAATTCCACCGGTTGTGGTTGTGGTGTTTTTTGCTGCTGTAATGGCACTGATTGCACATTATACCGTGATTGATTTTAGCGCATTTATTACTTATCTCTCGCTAGCACTTGTCGCTACTGGGTGTATATTTTGTATTGCTGGGGTAGTGAGTTTCCGGTTTGCTAAAACAACAGTACTACCTAACAAACCAGAACAAGCGTCTAGTTTAGTTACCTCAGGTGTTTATAAATTCTCTCGTAATCCGATGTATTTAGGTTTTGCGTTTATATTAGCAGGCTGGGGCGTGTGGCTGGGTTCAATGTGGGCTTTTTTAGGTGTAGCAGGGTTTATTGCTTACATTACCTTATTTCAAATAATCCCAGAGGAACGGGCGTTACATCAGTTATTTGGTGAGCAATTTGACGATTATAAATCACGAGTAAAACGCTGGCTTTAACGTTTTATCGCAACAAAAAAGGCTACCCTTGGTAGCCTTTTAGTGTATTAACGTTAAACTTTACTCATATTCAAGCGGGTCTGTCACGTTGTTAAGCTCAAAGGCCTCTAAACGTTCTTGGCAGGCACCACATTTACCACACGCTTTGTCACGACCATTATAACAGGTCCATGTTTGGCTGTAGTCTAAGCCCATTTTAATACCGTCGGTTAAAATATCGATTTTAGTATTGTTTAAATACGGGCTAAAAATTTCTACTGCATCGTAATTTGCAATACGACATACATCATCCATCTTTTTAACAAACTCAGGACGACAGTCAGGGTAAATTGCATGATCGCCTGAATGCGCGCCGTAATATACTTTGCTCGCTTTAAGCGACACTGCATAACCTACCGCTAAGGAAAGTAAAATCATATTGCGGTTAGGCACAATGGTGCTTTTCATGCTTTCTTCTTCGTAATGGCCTTCTGGCACATCAATATCGTCTGTTAACGACGAACCACCAATAAGCTGATTAATTGCTGATATATCAACAATTTTGTGCGGGACATTTAGCTTTTCACATACGTTGGCGGCAACTTTAAGTTCTTTAACATGACGCTGACCATAATCAAACGAGAGGGCATAAACATCATGGCCTTGCTGCAAGGCTTTATTTAATACAGTAAATGAGTCCATACCGCCGGAATAAATAACAACTACTTTTTGCGTCATACGTGGTTTGCTCTTTAGTTTTGATAGAGGTTTATATCAGGGCGCGATATACTACACGGCCAAGGCATAAATGACAATTTTTGCACCGTGCTTTGCGATTTTTAATAGTAACAATTTTGCCGTCAGGTTGTAAGTGAGATTTCTTTTGTACAAAATTAATGAAGTGTTTGAAACCATTCAAGGTGAAGCGAGCTTTACCGGTACGCCGTCTATATTTTTACGCCTGCAAGGTTGTCCTGTGGGATGTTCGTGGTGTGACACTAAACAAACCTGGGATGTTGATAATGTATATAAAGTATCACTAGATGACACGGTAGAAAAAAAAGCCGACTCAGATCATTGGGCTGAGGCCAGTGCCGCGCAGGTCCTGGAGTTATTTAAATCCCGTGGCTATACCGCCAAGCATGTTGTGATCACCGGTGGTGAACCTTGCATGTACGATTTAAATCCAGTATGTAATTTATTGCATGATCATGGCTTTAGCACGCAAATAGAAACCAGTGGCACCTTTGAAATTCTCGCCCCTGCCCAAACGTGGGTTACGGTATCACCAAAAATTAATATGCGTGGTGGTTACAAAGTATTGAGCAGTGCTATGCAACGCGCCGATGAAATTAAACATCCGGTTGCTATGCAAAAGCACGTAGAAGAACTGGAAGAGTTATTTGTCGCCACGGGTGTTAACCCAAAACTGGTATATTTACAGCCAATCAGCCAAAAAACGTCGGCAACTAAATTAGCCATTGATACTTGTATCGCCAAAAACTGGCGCTTATCAATTCAAGTACATAAGTATTTGGGTATTAGTTAAAGAGAAAGCGCAGCTGCAAGTGTTTAGCTAAATACTCATCAAGAAGAGATACAAGGTTGGGTGAGTAAATCCCAACCTCCCTTAACAAACAAGGCGCAGTTCGCTTACTGCTCCCAGGTAAACAAACTTCAGCTCATAAAGCCAAGCAGGCTTTAAATATAATTTTCATCAATAAACTGGCACCACTGCTGAGTATTTAATTCTGGTACGCCTGGCTTATTTCTAATACCGAGTTTAAACATGATTACAGAGCGCCATTCTAAAGAGCCAATGTCTGGCCCATGTCCATAACCGTCACCGGTACTTATTTGCTGTTCAACATGATTAAACCATGGTTCAGAGCACGGCGAATATTTTTCACCCTTTTGCGCAACACTACTGCATCCAGCAATAATGAGTAATAAAGGGGCCATTAATAGTTTCATATTTTACCTATGTGTTTATTTTGCTAATCGCTGCTGTGTTAAGTTTAAACGCTTATGTGAGCTGTATACTTGCAACCTTTCATCGTCCGTAATTAAAAATGCATCCATTTCTACAGATATTAAAGCTGATATGGGGAAAATCTCTAAAACACCAAGATCAGCAAGTTTAGCTGAAAGAAGTGCCGTTTTGCCGTTAGCAATAAAGGTAGAGTCTTGATCACGGTAATCGCCATCAACATATAGTTTTGCACCACCAAACCATGAGTTAACAATTTTAATTTTATGACCCTTAACTGTGAATTCGAACTCTTTTCTCATTTTCAAACTCCATTATGGTTGTTATGTTTTTTCTTTAAACTCAACAGGTACTTCAATTTCAATGCCGCAACCTTTTCCATAGCTAAAAATAAATGCATACTTTTCGCCATTAAGAGGTTTAGCAATAAACCAAGCTTTTGTCTTTCCTTCTTCTTTGACCACAGTTGTTGGTATGGCAAATAGTGGGTCATCTTGCTCACCTACTGCAACCCAAACAAAATTAAACATCTCTTCTTTAATTTTCTCTGGTAAATATACTGTAACGGAAAATGAACTATTATTTTGCTGTACACTTACATTAAATAAATGATTGTATTTTAAGTTCCATGCTGCAACTTGATCATCAGTTTGAATGCATGATGCAGCAGAAGAGCCAAATCTAAACAGATATAATAAAAATAAACATCGCATTATCGATTTACCTAAAACCAATAGTTATTTCTCCTGATTAGTTGCTTGTTAGGTGCATTATGATTCTATTTCAGCTTCTGACTTAATAAGCTCCGAGATCTTAGATAAATCGAATTCATCGTGAGGAATAATTTCAATTTTATCAGTAAACTTTGATGACATGGATTTAAGATTTTTGGCTAGGAAATGATCCCACTCATATAAGAGTTCGAGGATGTCTGCCTTTACAAAATGATCTTCACCATTTGTATTTGACGAATAGCCTTCAACAGAACCATTTAATAGTGCATGTCGGTCGAGAATATAAGAACGTCTATCAGAGCTATATCCTGTGTTTACGGTGTGTGAAGCGTAATACGTCCTAAATAGAAAGATTGGTAACTCGTCCGCCTCACTCTTTGAAAATGGTATTTTTAATTTAGAAGATAGTGCTATTAAAGCTTGTAGCTGAAGATAACAGGCATTGAATATTCCGTACATGCGTAAGTATGCTTCACCAAATTTTTCGTTTCTCGATTCATGTATATTGATTCCATGATTGTAGAAGTCATCCTTAGCTAGTTGAGTATCTTCGAGCAGATACAAAGAATCTATTACAAATCCATAGTCACGGATATTGTCTAATTCGAGTATTGAAATAATTTGAGAATTAAAATCATCAGAGATGTTTATTGAGCATAAGCTTAAAACTTCTAGCATTATTTTAATGCGTAAATCAATTAAATTAATATTGCTCATTCGCTTAATATTTACTCCTTGCACCTTACTATTTTCTAGTCCGCGCGTCGCGCAGGTTTCTACTATGTCACGCTCATTTATTTAATTTATATAGTTTTAACAAATTACCTAAGATATTACTATCACAAACTTTTCTATGACTTTTAAGCAAAGCTAATACTAAAAAACGTTGTTATTGAGCAGCGCTTTTGTTTTTATTTTGTTGAACCTGATACGACTCTATAAAAGTGGACACTTATTTAAGGAATAAGTGTTATGAAAATCAAAACTAGGCGTAGTCATTCAATTGAATTTAAAACAAAAGCAGTTGAACAATCGTTAGACTCTCCAGATACT
>NZ_JASDCM010000024.1:0-43820 GCF_030407915.1 Pseudoalteromonas sp. APC 3250 | reverse complement strand
TATTCATGCTGTTGTGTGGTAACAAGCCTAATTGCACGTTCACGAAATTCTGATGTATAGCGATTTGATTTTTTCATAGTTCCAGTTTCTCAAGTTATTGAGTCTCTGGCAAACACGGGGCGATTCATATTGCTTATTTAACAACGCTAAATAGCAATATTATAAAATATATGTTTATTTTTAATCATTTATTAACTAATGTTTATAAGCGTACATTAACAGTTGAATAATTTAAGGAAATATAAGCCTCCCATGCCGCAAAAAAGTCTTTCAACAAAGTTACTCACTCGGGTTTTATCAGTTTATTTTATACTGACCTTTGTGGTGACCTGCGGGCAAATTTTCGCAGAGTACGTCAATACTAAAGATTACATACGCGATGAACTTGGCACATTACAAAAGACCTTTGGTAGAAGTTTAACCAGAGCAATTTGGGAGCTAAATATAAAGCAAACCACCACAACCGCAGAGGGGTTACTCGATATACCTATGGTTGAGGGGGTTATTATTCGTGACGATAATGGCGCTATTATTTCTCAATTAGGCCGCGCACTAAATATTCACAATCTTTACAGTCAGCAACTTGTGCAAGAAGATGTCATGGTAGAGGACACCAAAGCCGGTTTATTTGGCTATACATTTCCACTTATTTTTGAGTTTTCAGGACGAGCAACGCAAGTAGGCGATGTTACTTTATTTTCTAGTCGCGATGTAATTTTTAGTCGCATTATGCTCTCTATCTACTTTTTGATTGGTAATGCCATGATTAAAACAACTTTTTTAATCATCTTATTTTTAATTGCATTTAGAAAGTTACTCACCGAGCCCCTTACTCAATTAACCGAGCAAATTGAATACCTTGAGTTAGAAGAGCTTGATGGTCAACAGGTTAAAATAGTCACCGATGAAAATAACGAGCTTAAAGTAATGGAACGCTCTTTTAACAATCTGATTTCGAAGGTTGTTGAGTATAAAAAAGAGTTAAAACAAACTCAGCATGACCTAATTGAAAGCAATCAAAAGCTGGATCAACAAAACTTACAACTTGAACAGGATGTTGCGCGTAAAACATCAAATTTAAGCCAAGCAATGATCGATCTACAGCAACAAAAATATGAACTAGAGCGACAAAAAGCAGTTTTAACAGAGGAAGTCGATTTACGAAAGCAAACCGAACAAGAACTGTTAAGCAAACAAACTCAGCTGCAAAGCTCGCTCGATGAATTAAGCTTTGCGCAAGAGCAACTGGTTGGCTCAGAAAAAATGGCGGTATTAGGCGGCTTAGTGGCGGGGATCACTCATGAAATTAATACCCCTATTGGTATTGGCGTTACTGCCACCTCTTTTTTACAAGAGCGATTAACCGAAATAGAAACTGCGTATAAAAATAAATCATTATCGTCTGCGGCGTTAGAAGGCTTTATTAATGATGCAGCGCAAAGCGCTCAACTACTCTCTCACAACTTAGAACGTGCCTCAGATTTAATAACCAGCTTTAAACAAATTGCGGTAGATCAGGCCAGTGAAGCTCTAAGAACAATTAACTTTAAAGACTACATCAACGAAGTTATACGCTCTTTGCACCCACAAATTAAAAAAACATCTCACAGCATTCGTCTACATTGCCCAGATGATTTAATTATTAACTTACCTGCGGGAGTCATTAGCCAAATATTTACGAACCTAATTATGAACTCATTAGTGCATGGTTTTGAAAATATAAACAGCGGCCAAATCACCATAGATGTAAATACTGATGAAAACGACCTCATCATTAATTATCAAGATAACGGTTTAGGTTTAAAACCGGCTCAACTAAAGCGTTTATTTGACCCATTTTTTACCACCAAGCGTGATGAGGGTGGCAGCGGCTTAGGTGCCCATATTATTTTTAATTTAGTAAAACAAACGCTCAATGGTAAAATTGAAGTAAGTAGTGAGCCTGGGCAAGGATTACACTACCGTATTTCGTTCCCTAAAAACATGTCATCTCCCCTGCCACTTTTTAAACTCGATTAAGCTAAATCAGCCGTTTCTAGAAGCGGCTTTTATTGCTATGATTGCACAAATTTTTTAAATGGATCATTCCCCTATGTGGTTTAGTAACCTTATATGCTATCGCTTTAAACAAGACGTTTCATACACACAAGAAGACTTTGATAAGGCATTAGAGCAAGATCTATTTCGTCCTTGTACTGGCCAAGAGTTGGCAACATTTGGTTGGACAAAAGCATTTGGTAAACATGGTGAAACTCTTTCTCATTTCTCACAAAAAAGTATTTTAGTGTGCGCTAAACGTGAAGAAAAAGTATTACCAGCCTCGGTAATAAATGAGCTGGTAGCAGAAAAAGTTGATCAGATTGAAGCCGAAGAAAATCGCCCAGTAAAGAAAAAAGAAAAAGATGAACTAAAAGAAAACATCTTACACACCTTATTGCCACAAGCATTTAAAAAATCGAGCTTGCAGTTTGCTTTTATAGACCAAGAAAATGGGTGGGTGGTAGTTAATAGTGCAAGCTTTAATAAAGCAGAGGAACTACTTGCTCTATTACGTAAATCATTAGGGACATTACCCGTTGTTCCTGCGTTTGCTAATTATGATTTAGACGTATTTTTAACTGACTGGCTTACTAACTTTAGTACTCCAGAGGGCTTTGCAATTGGATCAGACGCTGAACTTGAAGAAGCTGATGACAGTGGTGCTCAGGTAAAACTCAAAGGCCATGACCTATCGTGTGACGAAGTGAAGTCGCACCTTGAAAGTGGTAAGCGCGTTACTAAGCTTGCCCTTGATTGGCAAGAGCGCGTTAAATTTATGCTACAAAACGATGGCTCAATTAAACGTTTAAGCTATTCAGAAACACTTAAAGAAGAAAATGCCGATATTCCTAAAGAAGATATGGCGGTTAAACTAGATGCTGATTTTATTCTTGCATCTGAAGAAATTAAGCAATTGCTAGAAGAGCTTACACAGGGCTTAGGTGATGCTGACGATTTAGCGTAAAAACTTTATTAAATAGTATTAAAAATAAAAGCACGATATTAATCGTGCTTTTTATTGTTCAAAAACAAGTTATACCAATTGCATTAAATTAGTGATCTATTATAGCGACAAAGAAATAAGTCGATAACAAGGCAAAAATTATGATACATAGTTGTTCTATATAAATAATTTTTAACGCAGGTAGCGGATTATTTAATACGCTAGAATAATCATGTTTTTAATAAAATTGGTATTAACTAAACATTTCTTTTACGTCTTCAACCATATGCAAATACTCTTCACTCTCTAACATTTCTAATGAAGGAAATATGCCTTTATCAATATACGTTTGCAGCGCTGCTGACTTATCAGATACTTGTAAGGTTCCCTCAAGGATTGCACCAACACGAATAAAGTCGATATAACTCACCTCAGCAGTACGATGATTCACATCTGCCCAGTGCTGCGCGACCTCAACAAACACATCAGGAAATTCCCATGCTTTCATGATTGAACCACCAATTTTACCACTTAAACGTTGAATCGCATGGGCTAAAAAGCTGGGGCTTGCAAACACTTCAGGGTGACGCTCTGCTTCAGTTAAAATGGGTAACACCCCAATATTATAAACTAATGAAGCTAATGTAATGGCATCGCGATTTAGCGATGTATGGGTATTTCTTTTTAAGTAAAACTCCATTAATGAAATAGAGTGCGAGGCCACATGCAGCGTTTTATGCCACGCCTTTCCCATGTAGCCTTTTATTAACTCGTTGTTAGATACAAATAACTGCTCCATCGCCATGGCTGTGGCAATATTTTTTATTTGCCTAAGCCCAATACGTGTTACGGCTTGGTGCAAGTTAGACACCTTTACAGCTCGGCCCATAATTGCACTATTTGCGACTTTGATCATCCGCGCCGACAATGCAGGATCATGTGCTATCACATCTGACATTTGCATCAAATTAACATCGGGGTTATCTGCGGCTTGGCGAACCTTAATCGCTACCTCTGGTAACGTAGGTAACACCAGTGTGTCGTTGTTAATTCTGTCAACCAAAATTGTGAGTAAGGCATTCTCTGTAGACATAAAATATCCCTTTGCTTAATGACCTACACTTTACAGCAAGTCTTATATTATTAATTATTTCAAAGCTTAGCAGTACTAAACATATACCCAAAGTAGAAAAAATTGTAGATAATTATTGATTATTTACTAGTGCCTCACTGATTTATGCGCACTAACGCCTAATACTTGCTATTTGCTAGTGTGTTTTGCTTTAATGCAAACATGCTAAGGCACATTAACACGCTTTCAGTACCTTAACTTACAGTATACAAGTTATAAAATAGACTTTTTAAAGGCAATATAATGATCTTAAATAAAATTAGCCAAGCAATACTGCTCTCTGGCATCGTTTTTCTTAGTGCCTGTTCTGAGCAAGCACCGTCTTCAAACAATACGCCGCAAAGCTCAGCGCCAACGGCTTCTCAAGCGCCTTCAGGGCCAACACTCGTTAATATTGACCGTCAACGCTTAGACATATACACAGACTTCAGCTTACAAAGCGATTTGTCACACTTATCTGAGAACCAAAAAGCCATGGTTGCCAAGCTTATTGATGCTTCAAAAATTATGGACGATTTATTTTGGAAACAAGCATTTGGTAAAGATAAGCAAGACTTTTTAGCACAACTAGATGATGAAAAAGTACGTCAGTTTGCTGATATCAACTATGGCCCATGGGATCGCTTAAACGGCGATGAAGTATTCTTATCAGGCTATAAAGAAAAGCCGCTTGGGGCCGGTTTTTACCCAGCCGACATCACCAAAGAAGAGCTTAATAACGCTGATGTAAAAGATAAAACAGGGCTTTACTCACTTATTAAACGCGATGAACTAGGTAATTTATACAGCACGCCTTATTCAGAAGAATATGCAGTAGAGCTTGCCCAAGCAGCTAAGTTACTTAGAGACGCTAGCAAATTAGCTGACGACAAAGAATTTGCCAACTACCTAAACTTACGAGCTGACGCAATACAAAGCGATGATTTCCAAGCCTCTGACTTTGCTTGGATGGATATGAAAAATAATCCTATCGATGTTGTTATTGGCCCAATTGAAAACTACGAAGACCAATTATTTGGTTATCGTGCTGCCTATGAATCGTATGTACTAATTAAAGATTTAAAATGGAGCGAACGCCTGGCTAAATTTGCTGCCTTTTTACCTGAGCTGCAAAAAGGCTTACCTGTTGATAGCAAGTACAAGCAAGAAGTACCAGGCTCAGATGCTGACTTAAATGCCTACGATGTTGTTTATTATGCTGGGCACTCAAATGCCGGCAGTAAAACCATTGCAATTAACTTACCAAATGATGAGCAAGTACAGCTAGAAAAAGGCACACGTCGCTTACAGCTTAAAAATGCAATGCGAGCGAAGTTTGATAAAATTTTAGTCCCTATCGCAGAGCAGTTAATTGTGCCAGAGCAACGTAAACACATTACCTTTGATGCATTTTTTGCTAACACTATGTTCCATGAAGTAGCTCACGGTTTAGGTATTAAAAATACTATTACCGGCAAAGGTACCGTTCGCCAATCTCTACAAGAGCATGCTAGCGCCTTGGAAGAAGGTAAAGCCGATATTCTTGGTTTATACATGGTTGAACAGTTACTTAAAAAAGGTGAAATCACCGAAGGTACATTAGAAGATTACTACACCACTTTTATGGCGGGTATTTTCCGCTCAGTGCGCTTTGGTGCTTCAAGTGCACATGGTAAAGCAAATATGATCCGCTTTAACTTTTTTGCTCAAGAAGGTGCCTTCTCTAAAAATGAAGACGGCTTGTATAGCATCAACATGGATAAAATGGGCGACGCTATGGCTAAATTATCGCGCCTTATTTTAACCCTGCAAGGTGACGGTGATTACGAAAAAGTTGATCAACTGATTGCAACTCATGGCGATATTAAAGCGGAACTAGCTAAAGATTTAGAAAAGTTAAGCAAAGCAAACATCCCTGTAGATGTGACCTTCAAACAAGGCAAAGATGTGCTTGGCCTTAATTAATATGCGCTAAATTAGCTCACATAAAAAAAAGCGTTACACTGTAACGCTTTTTTATTACTTATTAGTCTAATTATTTATCACTCATCACTTTACGAACAACCGGCTCAAGGCTTGCCATTCCCCACTGCTTTCCGGTTTCAATCGCAGACTCTATATCTGCACCTTGTTGATGAGCTGAAATAGCCATTAGCGCACCAACACGATTACTGCTCGCACAATGAACAACCACTGACTCACCTTTAAGTTCTTCTAAAAGGCTAGCTAATCGTTTTGCATTGTCGATGTTTACATCTTGTGCACCTGCAATCTCAATTGCGTGGTAATTCATTCCTAAAGAATTGACTAACGCGCCTTCATCCCAGTCTTGCTCATCTGCTGCACGTAAATTAATAACATGCTTAACATTAGCTTGTGACAGTTGCTTAAACTGCTCATCAGTCGGTTGCGCTGCTGAAAAAACTAAGTTGTTATGTGCTGCAAAGTTTTTAATATTAGCGTTATTTACCACATCTATAGCTACTGGCTGCTCGCCCGCTATCACTGCTGACACTGCAATGGCTGCAATAAATACACTTGTACAGAGTTGTTTGATTAATTTCATACTATCCCCTCAAAGTAACTCATTTTGATTTTTAAAAATGCGCTTTTAATTGCTCTATCTGCTCATGAGTATAAGGCACACTCGGAAACTTGCCCCATACCGGCGCAGGCCACGCAATATCTGTTTTAAAACGCGCGATATGATGAATATGTAGTTGTGGCACCATATTACCCAATGCGGCTACATTTAACTTATCAGGATTAAACACCTCCATTAACAAATGACTGAGTTTCGCTGACTCGTGTAAATAAGTAATTTGTTGCTGCTCGGTTAAATCAATAATCTCTTTTAAGCCCGCTATTCTGGGGACCAATACAAACCAAGGATATTGGCTGTCGTTTAATAGTAACACCTTACAAAGTGGCCAATCAGCCAGTTCAATACAATCTCTTTTCAGTTCAGGTGCTAAGGTAAATGATGTTTTGCTCATGTTAAAGTCCTTAGATTATTTTACCGCACACTTTATAGCATTTAGTTGCAGTTGCACACGCTTGTGCTTTACCATCGAGATAATTTTATGTAAGTAAAGGCAATCCTGTGTTAAAAAAACTAAAACACCTCTCACTGGCAATTCCCCTACTCGCGGGCGCATTAAGCGCAGAAGCTGAGCCGCTAACGCTTGATCGTATATTTGATGATCCGAGCTTAGCAGGCAAATCTCCGGTACAACTCAAGTTTTCGCCTGATGGTAGCCGGGTTACCTACTTACAAGGTAAAACCGATGACTATAACCGCTACGATTTATGGGAATATAATTTAAAAGATAATACCAACCGGTTGTTAGTTGATTCGGCGCAGTTATTTTCAGGCCCAGAAAATCTCTCCGATGAAGAAAAAGCACGCCGCGAACGCCAACGTATTTTTGGAAAAGGTATCCTTGAATATAAATGGTCAAAAGATGGGAAAGCACTGTTATTCCCTCTTAATGGCGATCTTTATTACTATGACTTAGATGCTAAAAATAGTAAAAAGCTGACTAACACAGACGCATTTGAAACCGATGCGCGTTTTTCTCCAAAAGGAAATTTCGTATCCTTTATCCGAGAGCAAAACCTATATGCACTAGAGCTGGCTTCAGGTAAAGAAATTCAGTTAAGTAAAGATGGCGGTGGCGTAATTAAAAACGGCATGGCCGAATTTGTGGCGCAAGAAGAAATGAGCCGTATGACCGGTTATTGGTGGGCAAATGATGAATCTAAAATCGCCTTTACTCGCGTTGATGAAAGCCCTGTTCAAGAAGCGATTCGTAACGAAATTTATGCTGATGAAGTAAAACTATTTAACCAGCGTTATCCATTTACTGGCACCAATAATGTTGACATTCAACTTGGGGTGGTAAATCTTAATGATCAAGCAGTTGACTGGATTGACTTAGGCGACGATAAAGATATTTATATTGCCCGCGCTAAGTGGCTAAACGACAGCAATACGCTCTCTTATCAATGGCAAAACCGCTCGCAACATAACTTAGAACTACGTTTTTACAACACTAAAACAAAACAACAAACCGTTGCTTTAACTGAAAAAAGTGATACCTGGATCAACTTGCATTTTGACCTTGAATTTTTAAAAGATAAAAAGCATTTTGTATGGGCCTCAGAGCGCGATGGATTTAAGCACCTTTATTTATATCGTAATAACGGCCAACTTATCCGCCAGATTACCGCAGGTGATTGGGTCGTAGATAGCCTAAAAGGGATAGATGAAAAAAATGGCGTTGTTTACTTTGCTGCACGTAAAGATACCCCGCTAGAGAGCCATTTATACAGTGCGTCTTTATTTAAAAAAGGGGGTATGAAGCGCATTACTGAAAAAGGCCAATACCATAATGTCGTTCTAGCTAAAGATAATAAAACTTTCATTGATAATAGCTCATCGGTTAATAAGCCAAATTCAGCTGCACTGCGCAAAATTAATGGTGAGTTTATTACGTGGCTTGAAGAGAATAAGCTTGATGACTCTCACCCACTTACCCCGTATCTAACTGATTTAGCCCAGCCCGAATACGGAACAATTACCGCTGAAGACGGCCAAATTATGCATTACCGTTTATTTAAACCAGCAAATATGGCAAAGGGTAAAAAGCATCCGGTTATTGTCAACGTTTACGGTGGTCCTCATGCTCAGCGAGTAACGAATAGCTGGCGCAGTAAAAATTTATATTTTCAATACATGGCGCAACAAGGTTATGTAATTTTTCAACTTGATAACCGAGGCTCTTACAATCGCGGTAAAAAGTTTGAAGATGCAATTTATAAGCACTTAGGCGTTGTAGAAGTGGCGGATCAAATCAAAGGCGTTGAGTTTTTACGTACTCTTGATTACGTAGACCCTGCTCGCATAGGTATATACGGCCACAGCTACGGTGGTTATATGGCGCTAATGACCATGTTTAAAGCAGGCGATTACTTCAGCGCGGGTGTATCTGGTGCTCCGGTTACCGACTGGGCTCTATACGACACCCATTATACTGAGCGCTATTTGGGTCACCCTGATACTAATGCCCAAGGCTATATCGACAGTGCGGTGTTCCCATACGCTGAAGGCTTAAAAGGCCCATTAATGATTTACCATGGTATGGCCGATGACAACGTATTATTTACCCATGCCACTAAATTGTTTAAACAGCTGCAAGATAACAATCAACAGTTTGAAATGATGACTTACCCGGGCTCAAAACATAGCCTTCGCGGTAAACAAGTTCAAACTCATTTACATCAAACTATTACAAACTTCTTTAACCGTAATTTTAATACAAAGTAACTAAAACTGGGTTAATTATTCGACTAAAGGCTGATATAAGTATCAGCCTTTTTTTATGCAAATAAGCTATATTGAAACGTCAACAAACAATAATTAAATTCATTATAAGCTCCCGTTAAGTAAAAGTTCGGCCTATCCTTTTTATTGTATTTACGCAAACTAGTTAACAAAGAGAGTATTAAAAATACAATATAAGGAAAATAAAACCGTATTAGCCTATATTTTAACTATGCTTATTTAAGAGAAATAATGCTCTAATACGGGAACATGCATATGCCAAACCTCCGTCGTTTTTCTATATTTCAACGTTTAGCCATTTTAGTAGGGATTGTAATTTTTGGTTTAATTGTATTGAGTATTTCGAGTTTAAGTAATCAATATAAATCGCTTAAAAATGAGCAATATCTAAAAACTAAAAATGTGGTGGAAACTGCTTATAGCATCATTACACACTACGCAGCGCTTGAACAAAGTCAAACACTCACTCGTGCACAAGCACAATCTCAAGCGATGGCCTCAATACGCTCATTGCGTTACGATGATACTAACTATTTTTGGATCAACAATTATCAGCCAGCCATGGTAATGCACCCAATTAAACCAGCCCTTGAAGGGAAAGATTTAACGAATAATAAAGACCCTGATGGCACCCCTTTGTTTGTTGAAATGGTTGATGTTGTTAAAAAATCCGGCGAAGGCTATGTGCCTTACAAGTGGCCAAAACCCGGCAGCGACAAACCCGTAGATAAAATTGCGTATGTAAAAGGCTTTAATCAATGGCAATGGATCATCGGCTCGGGCGTTTACCTTGATACCATAGACAACACCTTTTCGCAGCAACGTACTATTATCGTTATCAATGTAATGATTATGATCGTCGTTGTCGTACTTTTTAGCTACTTTATTGGTCGCAGTATTTTAACGCCGACTCGTTTAGCAGCAGAAATGATGAAAGATATATCTCAAGGTGAGGGGGATTTAACCCGTACTCTCAACGAAAATGGCAATGATGAAATATCTCAGCTTTCGAGATCATTTAATTTGTTTGTATCCAAAATTAGGGAGTCTTTGGTGCTGGTTGCCAAAAGCGCAAACGATGTAAACGAGCATGCCCATGCTGTAGATGATTCTAGCAAAACCAGCCAGTCGTTTATTGAGCTTCAAAACGACAGTAGCACCCAAGTAGTCGCGGCAATGGAGCAAATGACTCATCAAATTCATGATGTTAGCCGTAATGCCGAAGCTGCTGAGCAAGCCGCAAATGATGCTGCTAGTAATGCATCAACGGGTAAAAATGTAGTGTCGAAAACCATTACCGCCATTGAAACCCTCTCTAGTAATATAGAAACCGTGAGCAAAGTGACCGCCGACCTTGCTCAAGAGAGTAATAATATTGGCTCGGTACTTGATGTTATTAGAAGCATTGCTGAACAAACCAATCTGTTAGCGCTAAACGCAGCTATTGAAGCAGCAAGAGCAGGTGAACATGGAAGAGGCTTTGCAGTTGTAGCCGACGAAGTAAGAACACTTGCCAGCCGGACAGGTAAAAGCACTGATGAGATTCAAGCTATGATAGCTAAGCTGCAAGAAGGGGCTAAAGCTGCAGTTGAAGCGGTAAAATCTAGCCAAGAGATTTCTATTTCTACGGTTGAACAAGCCTCTTCAGCTAATGAATCACTTGATGAAATAGACAGGCTGGTATCGGTGATCACCGATATGAACGGCCAAATTGCTCGCGCCACAGAGCAGCAAACATCAGCCGCAGACGAGGTGAATTTAAGAATTAACGATTTATCACAATCTACTGAGCAATCATTGGGTAACACCAAAGATTTAACTCGCGCTAGCGACAAACTCAAACAAAGCAGTGTTGAGTTATCAAGCGTGGTATCGCGCTTTAAGCTTAGTTAACCTTAACTCCGGGTAATAAATATCTTCCACCAATTAAAAAGCCCTGATTTTCAGGGCTTTTTAGGATTATTTATAGAAAATTATAAACAATAGCGGGCAAATAAACTGCTAACTGCCGCTGCAGTTGGTTTACCATGTTGCCAGTCGCCGCCTTCAACGCCACTACCAGCAATATCCATATGTACATAAGGAAGTGGTAAAGTAGATTCACTGCCATGCTTATCTAATCCACCTACCACAGCTAAAAATGCCATAGGGAATTGATGGCCGCGCGCTGTGACAGCAGAAGCCACATTATTACTAGAAAGCACATCGTCAGCTAAAGTGCGTGGTTTTATAAAATCATAATCTTCACGGCGTGAACGCGACACTTCAGCACCGTCAGCCCATAAATCACCACAATCGGCTAATTGGCGTGAAATATTAGCACTACGCGCGGGCCCATTCTCAACATATGCGCCATAAGGCCCCATCGCGCGCGCAGCGTGCCCTGTTAAGGTTGCCACTGTAAACAACGTTGGATTTATTTCATTTTTAGCTAAATCTTTCATTTCACTAAGTAAATCCCCCATAGCTAAACGCCCTTCGGCATCGGTATTACCAATACGTACTCGCACACCTTCACGGCTAGTAATTATTTCATCAGGGACAAAACAATCTGAACCAATGGAGTTACGTACAACCGCTAAAAAGGCAATCACTTTAACCCCTTTAGGCTGATAATCGGCTACTGCTTTCATAAATCCAGCAACCGAGGCCGCACCGCCTTTATCGCGGCTCATGCCCGCCATAAAACCACCGACTTTTAAATCTGCACCGCCCGTGTCATAGACTAAACCTTTACCAACAAACATCAGTGTTCGGGTTACTTCGCCCTCAGGCACGTATTCAAGTTTAACAACGCGTGGATGATGGCGCTCTACCGCATACGATGCGCGAGCAACGGTACTTAGCATGGGGTAATGCTTATCAATGGCAGCTAAATCATCAATCACATCAACGCTCACCGCACTGTTTTCAAATAACTCAGTACAATAATCAGCAAAACGTGGGGGGGCCATGCGTTCAGGCTCGGTGCCACATAAATCACGTGCGGCATATTGCCCCGCAGCTAACGCATTGACTGCTTTGATTGTTTGCTCATTGGCATCAATTAAGCCTATTTGAGTAATAGGTTCAATACCTTGACCATGAAACTCACGCGCTTCTAGGGGTTGCCATAATGCTTGGCATGCGCCTAAGTAAGCCACTTCAAGAGCATGTTGATAACGGCTATCCGTATTTAAAGCGGGTAAATAAATAGCAGGGTTAACACTACCTGATGCTTTTGCCTCATTAATGGCTAATTTGGCTGCATCAAAATAACGACGAACGTCGTCATAATCTCTGTTTAAAGGGCCTGTTGGCGCTAACACGACACGTTTACCGGCAATCACTAACAAGGTGACTTGATTGCCTATGCGAGAGTCTACTTGGGCTTGGTCTAAAATTGCATCACGCAGTGGCGTATTTGGTAAATGAGAAAAGTCGTTGCTGATAATAATAAGTGCATCATGCGATGTACAATCTAGGCTTGCACTTACCGGCTTAGCCAGTACTGCTTTTGGATATGCCATAAAAAAGGATCCTGTTAGAAAACGTAGTCCCTATTATTATTTATTTAGCAATTTATAACCAGTGAACTGCGATAACCTGCATATTTACTGGCAACTTGGAGTTACACGTTTTACACATTTAAAATACTGAGCTGTAAATTATGCTCTGGTTGATTTTTAATACCCACGCCAATTCCTAATAAGCGCACCGGTTGTTGTAATCCACGTTGATAGGCTTTGGCGAGTAACTCTTTAAAAATAGCCGTGTTTAATTGATGCGCAGCTTGATCTGCTGAGGTCACTACAAAATTAGCAAATTTAACTTTAACACTTAATTTATTAATTTTATGTTGTAGTTGCTGTTTATTTAATCGAACCACGAGTTCATCTAACAGTTGCGGTAATTGTTCAAGGCATTCATCTAGGCTGTTTTTGTTGTATTCATAAGTATGTTCCACACTCAATGACTTACGTACCCGCTCGGTGGAAACGCGCCCTATATGCTCACCCATGCACTTTTGATATAACGACACACCAAAATTACCCACATGCTGTTGCATCCAATTAGCCCCTTTTTCGCGCACATCTTGCCCCGTGTATAACCCTTTTAAATTAAGCTTTTCTAGAGTTACTTTACCCACCCCTGGAATTTTACCTAATGGCAATTGGGCTAAAAACGAGTCAACCTGCTCAGGCAATACTACAAATTGGCCATTGGGCTTATTTTCATCACTAGCAATTTTGGCTATAAATTTAATTGGGGCAATCCCTGCAGATGCAGTCAGTCCTGTGGTATTAAAAATATCGGTACGAATTTGCTCAGCAATTAACGTTGCACTACCTTTAAAAGCAGTACTATGGCTCACATCTAAATATGCTTCATCAAGCGAAAGAGGTTCTACAAGGTCAGTATAGCGGTTAAAAATGGCGCGGATCTGTGTCGATACTTGTTTATAAACAGCCATTCTGCCAGGCACAATAACTAAGTCAGGGCAAAGCTGTTTGGCATGATAGTTAGACATAGCAGAGCGCACCCCATACTCTCTAGCAATATAGTTAGCGGTAGAGATCACTCCACGGCGACTATTTCCGCCAATTGCCAGCGGTACGCTTGCAAGCTTAGGATTGTCGCGCATTTCTACGGCCGCATGGTAAAACTACAGGGTAAAAAGTGTAAGTTTATGGAACTTAAAAACTCAAGCTATTGAATTTAAAATATTTTTAAATTTAAATAAGCTTACAGTATTCACTTACATTAATTTCAGATAAAAACTTACAATTATATCGTAGTTTAGCGTCTAAATTAATTGAAAAGGAATATGTACTAAGTAAGCCATCAATAAGACTTAGTAGTATCTTTATGCAAAATACAGTCATATGTCTCTTGCTGTAAGTAGCTACTCAATCCCTGATCCTATTAAATATTTAGTAATATTGAAACTTAGCGCTATGTGTTGCACAAGACCAGTATAGTTATATGACTGTTCTTACAGCATAAAGAAATGCCTAGAGTTATTAGCTTTGGGGGAACTTAGATACGACTAACTGGACTTCCCCTACTTTAGTGCGAAAACATCCTCATTTTATCAATAGCATCTAGTATAACTTATTGCCAACTATAAATATTGGACTTACTAAAGCTTGTTTAAACATGTGTAAATAGGAAAATTTTCTCTTACTAATAGTTAGCTTATTACAGCTAACCATGACTTATCGTTCACAGCCTAACTTCGCAAAAGTGTCAATTTCAGTCATTCAGGTATAACTCGCTTCTGCCCCATTACGCGTTAACGTAAATACTCTAATGGCAGCTGTGGGGCGAACAACGGACCTTGCTGTTAACCTCAAGGAAGCAAATCTATTCCAAACTGCTTCAGCAATAAAGAAAACAGCCAAAAGCAAATTACAGTTATTAATGAGCTGATGAGTAACGATAGCCAAAAACTGTAGCGCTGCATCAGCATGGGGAAAAGTAAAAACATGGGCAATGTGGGAAGTACATACCAAAAGGTGTACCAAGCGTGATTGGCTATTTTCTCTGACGGCTGCTTTTCAACATATAACCAAATCATGGCTAAAATTGTGACTGTCGGTAAGGCCACTATTAGTGCGCCTAGTTTATCATTTCGTTTTGCTAGCTCTGATGCCGCGACAATGACCGTAGCGGTGATCAAATACTTAGTTATTAGCCAACCCATATAATGTCCTTAAATGAAAAAACCGATTGCCTATCGGTTTTTGTTGTGACAATATAGCCAACGAATTAAATAGAGTAAAGTGTTATGCAGTTAGGTGAACTAGAAAAGTTAGTGCTTCAACATTTCTGGAATGTGAAAGAAGCGGATGCAAAGCAAGTACATAAAGTACTGGGGTTAGCTCGTGGTAATTCGTTAAATACTATCCAAAGTACGCTTGATAGGTTATTTAAAAAAGAATTACTTAAACGCACTAAACAAGGCCATGCGTATTGTTATTCAGCCAGAGTAGATCGTGAAGGCTTAATTGCTCAACTTATTTCAAATGTAACCAGTGACTTTGTTGATGATGGTGAAAATAGCTTAATTGCTGCGTTCAGTTCTGCTTCGGCACAGCTTAATGACGAACAACTCGATACATTAGAAAAAATGATCGAGAAACAACGCCAGCTTAGAAAGGAGCGGGCTTAATTATGTTAGTTGGAGATATGGCAATCGTTCTAAATTTGCTCAGTGTTTCAGTGCTTGCATTTGTGATAGGTATTGCAACTGTTGCTGTCGTATCTCGTTTTGTGTTGTTCAGACTCGAACAAGTCAGTTTTAATAGTCAAAAGTTTATATTGTGGTCACTAGTGAGTGCACCTTGGTGGATAGCCTTTTCTTGTATTAGTTACTTTATGCCTTACTCGTTAGGGTTTGATAAAGTTTTTAACATAAGCTGGTTCGAAGATTTTGCCCATTGGCACCATATCGATATTTTTAGCTTTTCAAGTTGGCACGCGTTAACCTTACTTTTAGCACTAATCTATTTAGCTTGGCGCGTAACTAAGACTACCTTTGCTAGAACCAAACAGTCCATCGCATTATCGAGTTTACTAAGCTTTACTGATGCACAAGATGCTAGGACGACTAATGGCAATCAATATTTATTGATGCCTGTTAAAGTGCCTGTTGCCTTTACTACAGGTTTTATATCTCCCAAGATATATGTATCAACCGGACTACAAACCCAAGTTAGCGATGAACAACTTAATATCATCGTTAATCATGAACTGGCTCATGTAACGGCAAGAGACCCGTTATTTAAAGTGCTTTTCACGGCACTTGCCAGCTTCTATCCGTCACGTATAAAACAAACCCTAATCGAGCAATATGTCTTAATGACGGAAAAGATGGCCGACAATGAGGTCACAAAAGAATACGACCACCTTGATATCGCACAGACATTAATTGATGTCGCTAGACTTCAAAAAGCACTTCCTACGGATTGCGATCAGGCGTCTGTTAGCTACTTCGGACATGATTACACGAGTCTTCGTGTTGAAGGTTTATTAAATCCAATTAATAAACCGTCACTTACTACTTTCATCATTACTCTAGCATTATTGGCAACTATGCCAGTACTAGCGGCATCCACTGTCGATAGTTTTCATCACTTTATCGAAACTTTTTTCATCCATTAATTAAGGATATGGAATGAGATTTAATCTTTATAAAAGCAACAGAAAAAAACCGACTGGCAATCGGTTTTTGGCTGTTGGTCTATTTTTAACAACGGGGGCTGGTTTAGTAACATCAACTCCCTTTTTGGCTAATGCGCAAATCCAGCAGCAATCACAGTCATCACATCAGGTTATAAATTTAAGCAAGGCTGTGACCATGACTCTACAAAGTCATCCTGAATTAAAAGCCTTGATAGCTCAAGAAGCCTTGTGGCAAGGTAATATCGAGCAAGCTGGAATTGGAGAGCGTCCTCAAATAGGTTTAATGATTGAAGATGCGTTAGGGACTGGTGAGCATAGTGCATTAAAAAGTATGCAATCAACGCTCACCTACTCTTGGTTGCTTCAACAAGATCAAATTGATGGCAGAGTTAATGCGGCAAAAAGCCAAGCAAGTGCAGTAATAGTCGAGCAAAAAATAAAAGCCCTCGATTTATCTGCGATTGTTGCTAAGCAGTTTGTTGAAATCTTGATAAAACAAGAGCGCCTGAAACTCAATAAATTAGCGGTATCTCAGGCACAGGAAGTGGTTGACGCTATTGCCAAAAGAGTAAAAGCAGGCAAAAGTTCTAATGTCGAAATGCGCTTGGCTCAAGCTGAGTTGGTTCGAAGAAATCTCGCTGTCGAAGATTTAGAGCACGAATTAAAAGCCAGCCATTATCAACTGTCATCCTTATGGGGTAAGCCTCAGGCAGAGCTTAAGTTAACGGGGAATTTAGTGCTTAAGCCGGAAATTCCATCTGTAGAAAGCCAGCTAAACAAGCTTAAGCAAATCCCGCAAATACAGCAGTTTGCTGATGAACAACGTATCGCCCAGTCTCAAATGGAACTCGCACGTATTGAAGCCAAACCTCAGTGGCAATTCACTGCTGGACTAAGACGATATGAAACGACCGATGATTTTGGTTTAGTGGCGGGTGTCTCTATTCCTTGGGGAAGTGAAAATAGAAATGCAGGAACAATAGCTGCCTTACTCGCAAAACAAGATGTTCTGGCAAGTCAGCAACAAGCGTTAATGCAGAAACTTGATGCACAGCTTTATGTGCTATTGCAAGAAATGGCGCATTCCCACCATGTCATTGAAACGATTCAAGCTGAAATTATTCCTGTACTAGAAACCGCATTGACTGAAGCAAGTCAGGCATTTGATATCGGCAAACTTAGCTACAACCAGTGGAGTGATATCCGTAGAGAGCTACTCAGCGCCCAAAATCAGTTACTTGATTCTTATCAATCTTTGCACTTACAACATATTGAAATTCAACGCCTAACTGGCGTGTCCGTTAGTGATAGCGAGTAGAACCGTGAGCAAACTTATGAAAAATAAAAATATCCTGTCGTCATTGAGTTTGGCGATACTTATCTCATTAACAGGCGTCGTCGCACCTAATGCTATTGCGGCATCATCACCTGCGGCTGAGCAAGCTGAACCAGAGAAAGGTCCACACCGTGGGCGCATGTTACGAGAAGGTGATTTTGCAATTGAACTCTCTATTTTTGAAACAGGCGTGCCGCCAGAATTTCGTGTTTGGGCAACAAATGAAGGGCAACCTATTGACCCAGCGAAAGTTAGTTTAAACGTAAAGTTAATCCGTCTAGGCGATGGCACTGATGATATTAACTTCAATGCCCAAGGTGACTTTCTTCGCGGTGATATGGTGATTTATGAGCCTCACTCTTTTGTCGTTGCCATTGAAGCAACTTATCAGGGTAAAAAGTACAATTGGCGATATGACAACTTCGAGGGTCGCACCACAATTGAACAGGCAGTTGCCGATGCAATGGAAATCAACACTGAAATTGCAGGCCCTGCGACAATTCATCAAACCATTCCTGCTTATGGAAAATTAAGTTTACCTGTGGGCGCTAAGCGAAACATTGCAGCGCGTTTTGATGGTGAAATCACCAAATTACACGTCAATTTCGGTGAAATCGTTAAAAAAGGGCAAACGCTATTCACAGTAGAAAGTAATGAAAGTCTTAAGCCCTACGTTATTAAAGCGCCCATTAATGGTGTTATTACCCAGTTATTCGCAAACGCGGGTGAGCAAACCAATGGTAAAACCTTACTCACCATTACCAATTTTAATCGCCATATTGCCAAATTAGCGGTTTATCCTTCGGATTATTCCAAGGTTAAACTGGAAACGCCAGTTACGTTAAACATTGAAGGTCATAAGAACCCCCTTGTAGGTGAGGTGTCATTTATTGAGCCAAGCGTGAGAGATGATCAAGCAAGAATGGTTTGGGTTGAATTAGCAGATGCTGAACTTGCAGAAGGAAACTTCGTTAAAGCAAATATTGAAGTAGCAACAATCGATGTGCCGCTTGCTGTTAAGCGTGTTGGTTTGCAAAGTTTTAGAGATTTCACCGTTGTCTATGCCAAAGTCGGTAAACAATACGAAGTCCGTATGCTTGAGCTTGGAAGAGCCGGAGGTGAATGGATTGAAGTTCTAGGTGGATTAAAAGCAGGTACAGAATACGTGGCTGATAATAGCTACATCTTAAAAGCCGACATTGAAAAGTCTGGCGCATCACATGATCATTAGGAGCGTATAAATGTTGGAATCAATTTTACGCTTTTCAATAAAGCGCAAATTCCTTGTGATGGTGATGGTACTTGCTGTTTCAGGGCTTGGTATCTGGAACTTTACCAAACTACCCATTGATGCTGTACCAGATATCACCAATGTTCAAGTAATGATCAATACTGAGGCGGCTGGTTTTACACCTTTGGAAGTTGAGCAAAGAGTAACCTTTCCGTTAGAAACTGCGTTATCAGGTTTACCGGGCTTAACCTATACGCGTTCGGTTTCTCGCTACGGTTTATCGCAAGTGGTAGCGATATTTAGCGATGATACGGATATCTATTTTGCCCGTCAGCTAGTCAATGAACGTTTGTCTGCGGCACGAGCTGAGTTGCCTCAAAGCTTAGAGCCTCAACTTGGGCCAATAGCTACAGGTCTTGGTGAAATCTTTATGTTCACGGTTGATGCTGAGCCTGATGCAACACATGCTGATGGCACGCCTATTACACCAATGGATTTACGAACCGTACATGACTGGACCATAAGACCACAGTTAATGCGTGTACCCGGTGTTGTAGAGGTGAACCCTATAGGCGGATTTGAACGGGAGGTTTTAGTCGCCTTTAAACCTGAAAAGCTACTTGCTTTTGGACTATCACAAGCCGATGTGGTTAATGCCATCGCACAAAACAATCAAAATCAAGGCGCAGGCTTTATAGAGCAAAATGGCGCACAGTGGTTATTAAGGCTGCCCGGTCAGGTTACTGATATGACTGCCATTGGTAATATTCCGCTTAAGTCGCTTGATGGTTCATCAATTTATATAAAAGACGTAGCCGATATTGAAAACGGTAAAGGGCTAAGAACTGGTGCTGCTACACAAAATGGTCGTGAAGTGGTGATGAGTACGGTGTTCATGCTTATTGGCGAAAACAGCCGCACCGTTGCCCATGCCGTGGGAGAAAAGCTCAAAGAAATTAACGCCACTTTACCAGAAGGGATTGTCGCAACCGCTGTTTATGACCGCACTAAATTAGTTGATAAAACCTTAAAAACCGTACAGCTCAACCTAATTGAAGGGGCCATTTTGGTTATTGTTGTGCTCTTTGTACTACTAGGCAATTTCAGGGCTGCATTTTTAACCGCATTAGTGATCCCATTTGCCATGTTGATGACAGTAACAGGTATGGTGCATACAAGGGTGAGTGCAAACTTGATGAGTTTGGGGGCGTTAGATTTTGGTTTGTTAGTCGATGGTGCCATTATTATCGTAGAAAATTGTCTCCGCAGGCTAAGTCAGGCTGGAAATAACCCGTTATCGCTAAAAGAACGCTTAGAGTTAGTGTTCGAAGCAACAAGAGAAGTGATACGTCCCGCATTATTTGGTGTATTTATTATCACCGTAGTTTATCTGCCTATCTTCGCTCTTGAAGGCGTAGAAGGTAAGATGTTCCATCCAATGGCGATCACTGTAGTTATTGCATTACTGAGTGCTATGTTGCTTTCGGTAACCTTCGTACCAGCAATGGTTGCCTTACTATTTAAAAAGCCAGTAAAAGAAAAGCACAGTCCACTTATTCGTGGCGCTGCGGTCCTTTATAAACCTGCTTTGAAATGGGTATTGAAAGCACGTTGGTTAGTGATAATTGCGGCATCACTTTTAGTTATATTTTCTGGCTATCAAGCGACTAAGTTAGGTAGTGAATTTGCGCCTAATCTGGATGAAGGTGATATTGCCATGCACGCCTTACGTATTCCCGGTACGTCACTATCTCAGGCTGTAGCACTTCAGGAATCGTTAGAAGATAAAATTAAGCAAATGCCAGAAGTTGAACGTGTCTTTGCTAAGATAGGCACGGCAGATGTGGCAACCGATGCGGTTCCACCAAGTGTTGCAGATAACTTTATTATCTTAAAGCCTCGTGAATTATGGCCTAATCCAGACAAAACTAAAGCACAAATCGTAGAAGAATTGGCCGCACTTGTTGAGCCGATTCCGGGCAACCGCTATGAGTTCTTACAGCCCATTCAAATGCGTTTTAATGAGCTATTAGCTGGGGTTAGAGCCGAGCTTGCCATTAAAGTATTTGGTGATGATTTTGAAACTTTAACCGCATTAGGTGATGAGATAGAAGGTGCTATTTCGCAAGTTGATAACATTGCAGACATTCAAGTCGAGCAAACAACGGGATTACCACTGCTTAACTTAGTACCAAAGCGTGAAAAATTGATGCAGTTTGGTATTAGTATTAGCCAAGTGCAATCTCAAGTGGCAACTGCGATGGGTGGTACTGTCGCAGGTAAGTTTTATCAAGGCGATGTGCGCTCTGATATTGTAGTACGCCTAGCAGAATCAAAACGAAATAATATTGATGAACTTCCTTATTTACCGATTATGTTGGCTGACGGTCATTCAGTGCCACTGCAAGAACTTGTTGAAATTGAGCTTGTATCTGGTGCTAACCAAATTAACCGCGAAAATGGTAAGCGTAGGGTTGTGGTTACTGCCAATGTTCGCGGAAGAGATTTAGGAAGTTTTGTTGCGGATATCCAAACTGCAATTAATGAAAGTGTTGAAATTCCGGCTGGTTACTGGGTGGAATATGGCGGCACCTACCAAAAACTGCAATCCGCTTCTGAGCGACTGAGTATTGTTGTACCAGTCACCTTAATTATGATTGTCGGATTGTTGATACTAGCGCTTAGCTCATTTAAAGATGCAATGATCATCTTCACAGGTGTTCCATTAGCATTAACAGGTGGTATAGCTGCTCTATTGTTACGTGATATTCCGTTCTCAATTTCGGCAGCCGTTGGTTTTATTGCCTTATCGGGCATAGCAATTCTAAATGGACTGGTTATGGTGTCGTTCATTAGAGAGTTACGTAAAAATGGATTGGCACTTGATAAAGCAATATTTGACGGTGCACTTACTCGACTTCGCCCTGTATTAACAACCGCCTTGGTCGCATCATTAGGTTTTATTCCGATGGCTTTAAATACAGGGATTGGCTCAGAGGTTCAGCGACCTCTCGCAACAGTAGTCATTGGTGGCATTATTTCGTCAACGATTTTGACTCTGTTTGTCATTCCTGCCTTATACAGAATTTTACACAAAGAAAAGGAGTCTATTTTGACTGATGTTGAAGTATTGGAGTCTCAAGATGCCAAATAATATGATTAAAGCGTTAACCTATTTGGCAGTTGCGTTGCTGGCACTTGTTAGCATTGAAGCCTTTGCTCACGGTGTTGATGATAAAACCAGAGCGTTTTTGGAACAGAATACAGGTGTTCAGTTTATTCCATTCCTATACATAGGCGCTAAACATATGATAACGGGATATGACCACTTATTGTTTTTAGTGGGTGTTATCTTCTTTTTATATCGTAGCCGTGACGTACTGTTGTACGTCACCATGTTTACTATTGGACATAGTACAACTCTGTTATTTGGTGTGTTAAGTGACATACAGGTCAACGCTTATTTAATTGATGCCATTATCGGTTTTTCCGTAATTTACAAGGGCTTCGATAATCTAGGTGGCTTTAAGCGTTGTTTTAATTGGCAGCCTAATACCCAATGGGCGGTGCTGATTTTTGGTCTATTTCATGGCTTTGGTTTAGCTACCAAATTACAAGAATTTAGCCTAGCTGATGAAGGTCTTATTACCAACCTGATTGCCTTTAACTTAGGTGTTGAACTTGGTCAATTTGCTGCGCTCGCACTTATTTTGATCATGATAAATGCATGGAGAAAACTGCCGTCATTTCAACGTTTTTCGACAGTCACGAATACTGCACTAATGAGTGCTGGTGTGATGTTGATGGGCTTACAACTTACTGGTTACTTTACTATTTAATCGATTTTTAACTTATAGAAATACAGAAATAAAAGAGAATTTTATGCAACATACAGTTAGTACCAAAACACTCGTTAAAGCGAGTATTTCAGCAGTCGTTGTCGCGGCTATTGCACTGGTTACCTTTATCTTACCAGCAGAGTACAACATCGATCCGACAGGTATTGGCAACAAGTTAGGTTTAACAGCACTTGCACAAGCGGCTGAAATGGAAACAACGTCATTAGAGACAACTAAAGGCACGGATGAGTTTCAAACAATAGAAGTGACAGTCCCTGCGGGACGCGGCATCGAATATAAATTTTATATGAAGCAGCATGAAAAAATGACTTATGAATGGTTAACCGATGGTGCTCCATTGTACTTCGATTTACATGGTGAGCCTGAAGGTGACACAACGGGATATTTTGAAAGCTATGCTATTGCTACAACTAATGAAATGAAAGGCAGTTATACCACCCCATTTGCAGGCTCTCATGGTTGGTACTGGCAAAACAAATCAGATAAACCAGTGTCAGTACAGCTACTGGTTAAAGGGCAATACGAAGTTATTGGCCTTAAACAATAACGAATTTAACTTTACGAATTTCATACCAAATGGAGACTAAAATGAACAAACTAATATCAATCGTTGCGCTTTGTGGTGCCTTGCTAACTAGTAATGTACAGGCACATGGAGATCATGGTGTCATCAGCGGTCAGAAAGCTGTTATCATCGCTGCAACACATATTCAAAAAATGACGTTTAAAGACGCTGGTTTTGAAGTCGGTAAGTTAGATGAGTCATGGAAAAATATTGATAAGTCGCAACTTTCGATTGCTAGCGTTGAAGACAATTTCTATGTAGTTAGTGCATCTAATGCTAGCAACGAAGATAAGCTTTACTTCCAAATTGCAAAAAACGGTCAAGTTATATCGGTTAAAGATAAAAACGACTTTTAACAAAATAAGAAGGCACCTTTTGATAGAAGCAAGAGGTGCCTTTGTTTTGTACCAAGTCCGCTTTTGGCATAGAACCACTGGTCGGCTTTAACTCATTTCTGTCCAAAAACGAGTTTACCCGACCCTCCGCTTTTCGCTCAAATAAGACCCCGAAAAATGGCTCATATAGCTATCTAGGCCAACGCTTTCAAAAACAGAAGTATATTTCCGATAACTACCTTTGAATTCCTATAAACGGAAGTTTGCTTCCGAAATATAGCAATATTGGGTTAGAAACCGGAAGTTTACTTCCGTTTTGTACTTTAAGTTTATAAACCGGTGTTTAATGAAAGCTGGGAAGTCTAGAGGTACAAGCAAACATTGGGTTATTAAATTTAATAATTAGCTTTTAGCTAAATTTAGAAAAACTTTAAAGCTGGTAGTTTGATTATTTGAACTGACCTCTATATTTCCACCGTTTGCTTGCGCTAGAGCTTTAACTATTGCAAGCCCTAAACCAGCTCCATCGCTGTGTCGTTGGCGCGATTTATCGGGTCGATAAAAGCGGTCAAATAAATAAGGTAAATGCTCAGAAGGTATTCTCTCCCCAGTATTAATCACTGAAATACATATTTTATCAGCGGTAAATATTTCACTATTTACTGTGATTGATGAGCCTTTTGGGGCATACCTTATTGCATTGGATAGGAGGTTTGATAATAATTGGCGAAAGTGTAATTTGTCACAATAAAAACAAAGGTTTTGACCTTTTTTCTTAAATGTAATCAATGAGTCTTCAGCCAAAGCATCAAAGTACTCAAATAATGCTTCAATTTCATCATGGCTTTTTAGAGTATTTTGAACGGGTTTAACCAGTCCATTCTGAGTTTTTGCAAGCCAAAGCATATCACTAACCATCTTAGTTAGTCGTTCCAGCTCTTCTAGATTAGAAAACAATAATTCTTGATACTCTAACAACTGTCTTTTTTTAGATAAACCAACCTGTGTTTGAGTGATTATATTTGTTAGTGGAGTACGTAACTCATGCGCAATATCACTAGAGAAATTTGATAAACGAATAAATTCACCTTGGAGCCTGTCGAGCATCGAGTTAAACGACTGCACCATATTAACAAGCTCAATAGGCACTTTATTTTCATCAAGCCTTACATCCATCTTATTAGTTTGGATGTCATGCATTTTCTGACTCAAACCTCGTAAAGGGTTCAATCCTTGATGTATAGCAAACCAAGCCACCAATAAAATGAGTACCGCAGAGCCAAACATAATAGCCCAAAGACTTTGTTGAAATTGATTGAGAAAGTGTAAATGAAAGCTCATGTCTATCGCTGTAGTAATTTTGTATTGCTGTTGCCCAGTACTTAAATTACTCACCAGAGCTCGGTAGGTGTGGGTATCATTTTGCCATGAGGTAATGTTGTTACGGTTAAAGCCAGCTGAAGCATTAGCACTCATTACAAAATCACTAAAATCTCGTTCAGAACTTTGAAAAATGAGCTCTCCTTTTGCGGTATTTACCTGATAGTAAACACCGTGATGACCCGCTACAGCGTTAGATAATTCATTTTTAAGTTTCAGGTTTGATTTATACTGTTGTCTTAAAACTAATTCAATAGATTGATTAATAACATGCAGTTCACTACTATCTTGCTGGAAAAAATGATGTTTTATCGAACTATTTATTAAGGTGGCAACTAAAGTTAAGCACGCAATAACGGTTACAGCGACAAACAACACAACACGCATCGTAAGTGATAAAGGCCGTGACTTAATAGCCATCAGTTTCAACCTCTAATTTATAGCCCATACCACGAACCGTATGAATTAATTTAACAGTAAAGTCATCATCAACTTTTGCTCTTAGCCTACGAATGGCAACATCAATCACATTGGTGTCGCTATCAAAATTCATATCCCATACTTGAGAAGCAATTAACGAACGTGGCAGTACTTCACCTTCGCGCCGTAACAATAGTTCAAGTAAGCTAAACTCTTTATTACTCAATAAAATACGCTTGCCTGCACGTTGTATTTTTCGCTTTGGAATATCCATTTCTAAATCAGCAACTATCAGTATATCGTCAACTGTTTGTACTACACCACGGCGAATAAGAGTGCGTACTCTTGCTAAAACTTCAGCAAAAGCAAAAGGCTTTATTAAATAGTCATCAGCACCAAGTTCGAGCCCCTTTACTCTATCGTCTATACTATCGCGAGCAGATAAAAATAGTACTGGGGTTTTGTTATCTGCTTCACGTAGCGACTGTAAAATTTTCCAACCGGATACGTCAGGTAACATGACATCAAGTATTATTACATCAAATAAGTCGGTCATTGCTAGGTGATGACCGTCAAGTCCATTGCGCGCCAAAGAAACCTGAAAACCAGCTTCACTTAGCCCCTGTTTTAAATAATCTCCTGTCTTTGATTCATCTTCAACAACTAATAAGCGCATACAATTCCTTCATTAAAGTCCTAACAACTACCTCTGCAAATATTATGCAGTATCTGTCACTACAGCAACATGACACCAACATTACAACTTTGTAATGTTCGCGTCATGTTTAAGACAGGTCTATTTTCTATACTCAATACATATTCTGGTATGAAGGAGTAAGGAAATGGGGTTTAAAAAGTCATCACAACAGGTTAGCACACCACGAAGACGATTTGTTCAAGGCTTAATTGCAGGAGGTGTACTTGCTGCTTTTCCGAGTGTATTACATGCTGCATCATCTTTAGTAACAGGAACAATAACAGGCACTGTGCCCGAACTTAGCGGCAAAGTAATTGATCTGGTTATAGATGAATCGCCGGTTAACTTTACTGGCGTAGTACGTATGGCGACAACTATCAATGGCTCTATACCCGCCCCTACCTTGCGCCTCAAAGAAGGCGATGACGTTACTATTAGAGTAACAAATAAGTTATCAGTACCGAGTTCAATTCATTGGCATGGCATTATTTTACCGTACCAAATGGATGGCGTACCTGGTATCAGTTTTAAAGGCATTATGCCTGGCGAAACCTTTGTTTATAAATTTAAATTACAACAAAGCGGTACATATTGGTATCACTCACATAGTGGCTTTCAAGAAATGACTGGCATGTACGGTGCATTAATTATTGAACCGCGAGAAAAAGATATTATTAGTGCAGATAACGAGCATGTTATTCAATTATCTGATTGGACTGATGATGACCCAATGGCGCTGTTCCGCAAATTAAAAATACAGAGTGATGTATTTAACTTCAATCAGCCCACTGTTCCAGAATTTTTTGATGACGTTTCAAATAGCGGTGTTTCGAATGCTTTGCAACGCCGCAAAATGTGGAATCAAATGAGAATGAATCCTACAGATTTAGCTGACTTATCTGCATCAGCAATGACCTTTTTAATGAACGGTAGTACGCCAATGTCAAATTGGCGAGGAATGTTTAAAGTTGGAGAAAAAGTAAGACTTAGGTTTATTAATGGCTCAAGCAATACTTTTTTTGACGTTCGTATTCCAGAACTAAAACTAACAGTTGTACAAGCTGATGGGCAAAACGTTGAACCAGTGACAGTTGATGAATTTAGATTCGGCCCTGGTGAGACCTACGACGTAATTGTTGAGCCTAAAAATGATGCCTATACGATTTTTGCTCAAAGTATGGATCGCTCTGGTTACGCAAAAGGAACTTTATCAAGCTCGCCTAATATTGATGCGCCAGTACCTGCACTTGACCCTGTTGAATGGTTAACGATGACCGATATGATGGGCAATATGACCCACGGCGGTGAGCATTCTGCAATGGCAGGTATGGCTGGCATGTCAGGTATGAACTCTAAAGAAATGGATCATAGCGCTATGGATCACGGTCCAATGGCGATGGATCATAGCAAACATGGTATGTCTGAAAACCCATTAGCGGTTGCCAGCTCTAAAGTGCGTCATGCAAAAACGGAGTATGGAGCTTCAGTTGATATGCGCGTTGATATGCCGAGAACAAATCTTGATGATCCTGGTATTGGTTTACGTAAAAATGGTCGTCGTGTTTTAACACTTGCAGATTTACACTCACTTGAAGGGATCACTAACCAGCAAGAGCCAGAAGCTGAAATTGAGCTGCATTTAACCGGAAATATGGAACGTTATAGCTGGTCATTTGATGGCTTAGAATTTGGTAAAAGCACGCCAGTGCATATGAAGCATAACCAACGTTTAAGAGTTATTTTACAAAACGATACCATGATGACGCACCCTATGCATTTGCATGGTATGTGGAGTGATTTAGAAAACGAGCAAGGTGATGTGCAAGTGCGACGTCATACGATACCTGTTCAACCCGCACAAAGAATCAGCTTTTTAACCACCCCTCACGATGTAGGTCGCTGGGCTTGGCATTGCCATTTATTATTCCATATGGATGCCGGTATGTTTAGAGAGGTAGTCGTATCATGAAACAATTAAAACTATCTAAATCATTAGGTTTATTAATGTTAACAGGGGCTTCATTAATTAGTTTCCCTTTATTAGCGCAAAGTGAAATGGCACAAATGAATAGCGCTAAGATGCAACCACAAGGAGGAAGTGCACCTAAAGATGCAAGAGACCCCCATGCTTACTCTGCGGGAACAACTTTAACAGAAGGCCCATATGCGCTTGAGGGCAATGAGCGATTAACACTCGCTGATGAGCATCCATTTTACGCATTACTAGGCGATCGTCTTGAATATAACGAGCAAGCAAACGCAGGTGTATTTGACTTACAAGCATGGTACGGCACTACCTTTGATCGATTGGTAATTAAAACCGAGGGTGATTTCAGCGAAGGAAGTATTGAAGAAAACCAAACCGATATTTTATGGGGTCACGCCGTATCAGCATATTGGGATACTCAAGCAGGTGTTCGTCTTGATTACAATAAAGAAGGTGAAAATCGGCAATGGTTAGCTTTTGGCTTACAAGGTTTAGCCCCTTATTGGTTTGAACTTGATATGACAGCATACGTAGGTGAGCGAGGCAATACCGCATTTACGTTAGAGGCAGAGTACGAACTATTACTCACGCAAAAGCTAATTATACAACCGCGAGCCGAAATTACACTTTATGGCAAAAACGATAAACAAAACGAACTTGGAAGTGGCCTATCAAGCAGCGCGATTGGCTTTAGGGTTCGTTATGAATTTACACGCCAGTTTGCGCCCTATATTGGCGTTGAATGGAGCAATAAATTTGGCAATACCGCCGACTATGCCACATCAAGTGGACAAAGTAACAACAACACCGCATTTGTTGCGGGTATTAAATTTTGGTTTTAATCATTTTAAATAAGAGGTAATTATGAAGTTTTTTAATTCTGCAGTAGCCATTTTAGGTTTAGTGCTTACATTTTCCGCATCAGCGCATATATCACTCAAGCAATCAACACCTGCGCAAGAAGCCATGTTAATGAAAAGCCCAGAGCAACTTTCGTTAACTTTTGGTGGTGAAGTAAGGCTAGCAAAAGTCATCATCAAAGATGAAAAAAATAAATCAATAAACTTTGATTTCAAACCCAGCGCCACCCCAAGCACAGACTTTAATTGGTCATTACCGAGCCTAGCCCAAGGCACTTACACGGTTAAATGGACAGCACTGGGTGGTGATGGACATAAAATGACCGACACGTTTAGATTTATGGTACACAAAAGTGAATCGCATAAGATGATGCAAGAACAATCTAATACCCACAGCAAACATAATCATTAAGTAGCAACATAATGCAATTAAGTGAATGGTCAGTACTCTTATTATTATTAAAACTAGCAAGCTATATAGCAATTGCAGGGCTTGCGGGCACTTTATTAATGCGCTTTATGTGTGGCAACAGCAATGTTGCAGGGCATCAGGTAATTAGCTTTTATCAGTTCTTAAAACGTTGGCAAATTACGTGTGTAGTTACAGGTAGTATTGCTGCACTTTTACAAGTACCAATAGAAGCTGGAGCAATGGCTGAATCAGGCTTTATGGGAATGTTTGACCCCTTTATGCTTGAAATTGTTTGGCAATCAGTCATAGGTGACCAAGCAACGTTTAGAATACCAGCGCTTATTATTGCTCTAATTAGCGCATGTATGTGGAGTGTGGAATCAGATGATAACGTAGCAGGTTATAAAAACGGTGCCGTTATACTAATCATGCTTGGGTTTATCGCTTATAGCTTCACTTTTACTGGGCACAGTGCAAATGAAAATGGGTTAGTGAAAAGTATTTTAACCTTTCACCTTATTGCCATTGCGAGCTGGTTAGGGTCATTGTGGCCGCTTTACAAAAGCTGCACTTTACTACCTACCAGTGAAGTAAAGCGGTTAATGCATTACTTTGGTCAACTCGCTATTGTTATTGTATTTGTACTACTTATTTCGGGCTTAACTCTGCTCCTGCAGTACCTAGAGTCATTTTCTGCGTTGTTTACATCAAATTATGGGCAACTAATTTTATTAAAGCTGTTACTCGTCAGCGCGATGCTGTTACTAGGTGCATGGCATAAGCTTTTTTTAGTCCCGCAAATCACTCAACAACACCATATAAGTATATTAAAACGCTCGATCACTGTTGAAATATTAATTGCCCTATTTGTACTTATTACAACAAGTGTATTTACAACACTTGTTGGTCCGCCTATTTAACGATTAATAAAAAAGGAAAATGTATGTTAATTAAATCCTTTAATTTAAAAATTTTATTGCTACTAATTTTTAGCACTGTTAGTTCTTTTACTGTTAGTGCACATGACGATGAAAAATATTCAAAAAAAGGCAAGGCCTTTGTCAATGTTGATAGCGAGGCTGCAAAAACAGTCAGCCTATTTCATGCATCTCTAAAACAAGGCAATCGCGAAGCTGCACGTAAATTACTGGCCGACGATGTCATCATTTTTGAAGGCGGAAGTGTTGAGCGTTCTGCAGATGAATACGCGAAACATCATATGATAGCGGATATGAAATTCTTAAGTGCTGTTAATAGTGAACTACTAGAGCATCAAGTTTACACAAATGGAGACATAGCTTACTCAATTTCAAGAAGTAAAACTCAAGGAAAGTACAAAGGAAAAGATATTAAGTCTATGGGAATGGAATCAATCACATTAAAAAACACCGATACAGGTTGGAAAATCACTCATATTCATTGGTCAAATTAAGGAGTTAACAATGCGAGTAATCTACATTACCTCAGCGTTATTTTTATCATTAACTATGTCATTTTCGGCGATAAGTATCGAAAAACAACATAAAGCATTAATAACTTATGAGAATTCAGAAAAACCTAAAATTGAGCTTACCGTTTATAAAAGTAAAAATTGTGGATGTTGTAATAAGTGGATTGCTCATTTGAGCGAAAACAATATTCAAACAAAAGCAATTAACGTCAATGACATGGGGACGATTAAATCTCAGTATCAAATAAAATCAAATATGCGGTCATGCCATACAGCCGTTTCAGCCGATGGATTTGTATTTGAAGGTCATGTTCCCGCCAAACATATAAAACAGTTTTTAGCTGAACAACATCCTGAAAAGACGATAGGGCTCTCTGTTCCCGCTATGCCTGCTGGTACGCCAGGTATGGAAATGGGCGATCGCTTTTATAAATATAATATTGAAATGCTTACGCACGATTTACAGCAAAATACTTATAAGCATATTAGCAAATACGCTGAGCAGTTTTAACACTTATGGCACAACTCTTGATGTAATATTAAACATTGATTCAATGATTAAATATATAGTGGGTTTACGCCTAATAACCTGTAAGAATTACCCATTGGTATAAATGATATACAAAGTAAATGATAGAAAGGAGCCATCTAATGTCGCAGTATTTAAAGTTTTTCTTAATGATAGCCACATCAACATTAGTCATGTTTGTACTGATGTATTTGAATACTTATCAGCTAAGTCATGTTTTTTTTAGTGAAACTCGCACTTATATGGCGCTTTATATGGGAGCCATGATGGCAGTGATAATGCTACTTTTCATGCTCAATATGTATAAAGATAAAAAGAAAAATATAACAGTACTCATTGCTAGTGTTACCGTATTTGCGGGAAGTTTATTTTTAGTTCGATCACAAGCGACTGTTGATGATAGCTCATGGATGTCGGCGATGATCCCACATCATTCAATTGCAATACTCACCAGTGAAAGGGCAAAAATCAAAGATAAGCGAGTCCAAGAGCTTGCAACAAATATTATTGAGGCACAGCGTCGTGAGATTAAAGAAATGCAGTGGTTACTAAAGGATATAGAGAAAAATGGCCTAGCAGAAACTCAGGAGCAAGCACAATCTAGGACCGTACCGGATTTTAATGCTAAGTAAAATTTTATACCAATACATAAAAGGGAGCTAAACATGAGTAAATCAGCCCAACTTTTTAGAATGGCCACAGATGAGCATATTTGTCCGTTTGGTTTAAAATCAAAAGACCTACTAGAGCGAGAGGGATATACAGTTGATGATCAGCTATTAACTTCTCGAGAGCAAACAGATGAATTTAAAAAACAACACAGTGTAGAAACTACACCTCAAACATTTATTGATAATAAACGTATAGGTGGCTATGACGACTTACTCGATTACTTTGATAAGCCAAAAGCTGGGCAAGAAGGTACAACTTACACGCCCGTGATTGCGATTTTTTCGGTTAGTTTTTTGCTTAGTGTGGCATTTAGTTTTGCAGCGAATAATAGCTTATTATCAATGCAAACCGCTGAACTGTTTGTAGCCCTAACAATGGCAGTGTTAGCAATACAAAAGCTTCAAGACTTATTTAGCTTTACTAATTCATTTATAACCTATGACTTAGTCGCTATGAAAGTAGTCAGGTACGCCTATGTTTACCCATTTTTAGAAGCATTTGTTGGCATTGGAATGATAGCCGGATTACCAGCCTATATTATTGCCCCTATTTCATTGTTCATAGGTGGGGTTGGTGCTGTTTCAGTGATAAAAGCAGTCTATATAGATAAACGAGAGTTAAAATGTGCGTGTGTAGGCGGTGACAGTAACGTACCACTAGGGTTTATCTCCCTAACAGAAAACCTGTTTATGATCGCTGCCGGTATTTGGATGTTTGTTAAGTAAACAACAGCTTTAATTTAAAAACATGATGATGTACTAGTGTGATTACCAAGGGATTATGTCGCTCTAATTACCGAGCGACTTTGTCGTAAATAGCATATCAGCTGTACTAGCTCATATCAGATCTCACAGTTTAAGTGAATAAGTTTAGACTTCATCAGGCAGACTGCTATGAGCGAGTTACGGACATTGAACATATGCTGGTGAACGTGGATATTCTAATATTTTACAGTTAAAAAAAAATGTCTCAACAAAACTAATGGACTTGTAGCCATTAAAGTATGATGAAATCTACCCGAGAAAAGAGTCCTAATATTCAGAGTAATATTGCGTGTAGTGCTGTAAATCATTTTTTCAGTTTTTCTTAAGTAAATCTTAAGGTTTGCCTGATATTTTATTAAGACACTTTTTATTTAGCCGATAGGTTTCTTTAATTGCTTGACTTATCGGTGATTAATTTGCAAATTTATTATCGCTAATAACTAAAAAACAGGGATTTATATATGTTATCAGTTGTACTTCCTGCCAAAGACGAAGCCGAAAATATTGGCCATCTTATTGAAGAAATTCATACCAGCCTTGCTGATTTATACCCGTTTGAGATTATCGTTGTCGATGATGGCTGTAGTGATAGTACCTTTGAAACCGCCCTCGAAACTGGAAGAACATTAGGCTGTGATGTAAAAGCTATCAAACATGCCTACAGTGTCGGACAAAGCACAGCGATTGTGTCGGGTGTGTTACAGGCGAAATACACCTTGATGGCGACCCTTGATGCCGACGGACAAAACGATCCGGCTGATTTGCCTAAATTAGTTGAGCGCGCTCAACAAATAGAAGCCGCTAATTTTTGCGTAATTGGCTACCGTAAAAACCGAAAAGACACGCCTTGGAAACGTTTTCAGTCGCGTTTTGCTAATAAATTCCGCGATGCTATTTTACATGATGGTGTGCCAGATACCGGCTGTGGTTTGAAAGTAGTGCCCACAGCCACATACCTAAGGCTACCACACTTTAACCATATGCACCGTTATATTCCTGCTTTGGTCAAACGTATGGGAGGCGAAGTGCAAGTGCAAGAAGTGAACCACCGCGATCGTGAACATGGTCTATCAAAATACACGGCTTGGAATCGAGCTTGGGTCGGTATTGTTGATGTATTAGGCATGATGTGGCTTATTCGTCGTGGCAAAGTGCCAATGGTTAATGAAATTCAAACGAGTAACACTAGTGACGATTAACAGGCTCGCTAAATTTATTGTTAGTTTGTCGTTATTTATTGCGATAGCGTTTGCAGTTCAACAAGGTTTTTTTGAACATATCGCTGACAGTAACTGGGTCGCTAAGTTTGTTAAAGAACAAGGCAAACAAGCCGTTGTTGTATTGATGGCGATGGGGGCTGCCTATGCCGCTCTTGGTGCGCCACGCCAATTGTTAGCGTTTGCGTTTGGTTTTGCTTTTGGGGCTGTTGAAGGGGCACTTTTAGCGTTAGTAGCAACAGAGCTCGGTTGTATTTTGTCATTTTACGCCGCCAAATGGTTGTTTCGCTCAAGCTTGCAACGCAAATTTAATAAAAGTTTAATGAAATTTGAACGCTTGGTTAAAGACAATACCACCTTAAAGGTATTGATGATTCGGTTGTTACCTATCGGCAGTAACTTGTTTACTAATGTCGCAGCTGGAGCAACTACAGTACCGGCTCAGGGGTTTTTTCTTGGTAGCTTTATTGGCTACATTCCACAAACCTTAATTTTTGCCTACGCTGGCGCTGGAATTGGTTTATCAGAGCACGAAAAAATACTCATCAGTATTGCGCTGTTTATTGTTTCATCGGTAATTGGCTCACTGCTTTATCGCAGTCAATTTCGTCGTAAAGTACAAGAACTATAAAGAAGTTAGGTTATGAAAAATATAATAAAAACCTTCGAACAAGATGATTATTACGCCGTCTTAAAAATCTTACTGGCCTTTGCCGCTGTTATTATTTTATTAGGTATTGGTATTCGTTCACCGTGGCCTGCTGATGAACCTCGATTTGTTGAAGTAGCCAGAGAAATGGTTGCCACTGGCAATTGGCTATTTCCAATGCGTGGCGGTGAATTTTATCCTGATAAACCACCAGTTTTTATGTGGTCAATCGCTCTTTTTTATTCACTTATTGGCAACCTAAAACTGGCATTTTTACTGCCAAACGCCATCTGTGGCTTGATCACTTTATTTTTGGTGTATGATCTTGGGGCAAAACTCCATAGTGTTCGCGTGGGTCGCAATGCCGCTTTACTTTTATTAATTACACCACAATTTTTGATCCAAGCTAAAGCTGCCCAAATTGATGCGATGGTGATGTGTTGGATAACGATTGGTTGTTATGGCTTTATCCGTCATTTCATTTTAGGGCCCAATTGGCGCTGGTATTTTATTTCGTGGGCATTTATGGCGCTCGGCATTATTACTAAAGGGGTAGGTTTTTTACCTGTACTCATGTTTATTCCCATCATTGCTTATCGCTTGGCGAATAAAGACTATTTTAAAGGCAGGCTCACCTTCGCTTGTTGGTTAGGTTTTGTGCCCTTTTTCTTGGTGTTGGCGGCTTGGTTTGTACCGATGATGATTACGGTGGCAGAGCAAGCGACCCCTGAATTAATTCAGTACAAAAACAATATTCTGTTCAAGCAAACGGGCGAACGGTACGCCAATGCCTGGCATCACCTTGAGCCTTGGTATTATTTTATTGTTAGTGTAATTCCCGTGATGTGGTTTCCATTACCAATTTTATTGTTGAGCTCGCTAAAGCATGTTTATCACAAATTAAAAACAGATCCAGTATTGATGATATTGTTTGCTTGGGTTGTGCTTGTGGTGTGTTTTTTCAGTATTAGTCCGGGCAAGCGCGGGGTTTATGTGTTACCTGCATTGCCGATGTTGTCGCTGTTTACCACCATTGCTTACCATGAAGTTAAACTACCGTTATGGTTTAACCGCATCAGCAAAAGCATTTTATGGTTAATTGCTATTGTGCTTGTTGTCGCTTGCATTGGTTTATTAACGGGTCATAAAAAATTAGTGAAACCATTAACCGCATACCCTGAAATGATCCCGTGGGCGGCAGGTTTAGCGTTTATTTTAGCAGCGATATGGTTAGTTAGTTTATGGCGATTACGGTCGAAAAACGCCTTTTTTAATTTAGGAATGGTAATTGTCGCTTCTTGGTTAATAGTGAGTACCTTAGGATATTGGCTAGCCGAGCCCCTGCGCACACCCAAACATGTTATTGAAGAAGTGGAAAACACCTTAGGTCAGCATGGTGAGCGCGGTGAACTTGGGTTAGTGAAATTTAAAGAGCAATTTTTATTGTTTTCACAATTACCAATAACGCATTTTAGTTACCTAGCAACGGATGAAGAAGAAGAGCGTAACGCATGGCTATGGATGGGCGAGAAGGCGGGTCGATTTATTTTAGTGCCAGATGATGCCAACTTAACGTGTTTCGATGTGTCTAACGGGCAAGATATGGGCTACGCTCACAGGCAGCACTGGTTATTATTAAGTGCTAAGCAAATGGCAGAAAACTGCCAAGCGCCAAAAGTTATTAAGCGTTTTAGTGTTCCTAGAGAAGCGTATTAATGAAAATAGCTGTAGTAGGAGCAGGTTTTGTTGGTTTGTCTAATGCCATTTTACTTGCTCAGCATAATAAGGTGGTTATCTACGATATCGTTCCAGCGAAAGTAGATTTAATTAATAGTCGTAAATCTCCCTTTGTCGATAAAGAAATAGAAGCTTTTTTATTTAAAGATGATCTCGATTTTGTTCAGTCACTTGAAAGCGCGTTAGGAATTAAAGCCAAGAAAAATTTTATGCCGATGCAAGCGGGCGATGTTTACCAAACCTTTGCAGATATTGATGACTTATTTAATGTTACTGGCTATAAGCCTAAAATGAGTGTTGAACAGGGCGTTAATAACTTTGTTGACTGGTATCGTGAATTTTATGGTTAAGTGATTTATCTATCCATTTTTGCATAATAGTGACATCTAGAGATGTCCGCCTATATTTCTAATATCAGTAATTATCTGCTGTAATCAAACAGGACACTTTGATAATGGAATATTATCCAATACTATTCATCAAGGTCCGTTCATGGCACAAAACCGACCTCAGTCTCTAACTCATTTTTGTCCATTGGCGAGTTAACCTCTTACTCGCCATTGCCCCGAAACAATTTACAAACTTGAATGTTGACGGGCAGCATTGAGCGAATAGCGAACAACAAATCTAATGGAAATACTACACTTTTAATAGGATTATGTATCGTGCGGCGGCATAATATTATTAACGTTGGCAATAGGAGGTTGCATGAACTTAATTGAATCAAAAGAAACTTATTTAAATGAGTTAATAGACATAAATGAACTGCACAAAAGGGCGCTTAGCCTTGCCATCGATTGTGTAATTGACAACGAATCTGAAGGTCAGGATCTGCCGATCGTTTTAACTAGCTATGATGATATTTGCAAGGATCAAATTTCTCACCTCTTGACGAGCTTTTGCGAGAAAATTTATCCAAATTCTGGTATTTCTTTCAAGGCTCATAACCTCTTTCTCTTCGGCACTGATTTTGAAAGTACATGTGATTCATTGATAAGAAATATGCGTAGATATGAGCAAAGCTATATTTATTTAGCTGATAGCCCTACTTCGTTTGAAAACTTACCATCAGGCTTATTTCATATTGTAGACATTGAATACAAGAACGTTACGCGATACAAGAATACTAGAAAAGGGGATGTTCCACAGAAAAAGTACGTGGATGAATATGGCGCTGACGACTACCTTTCAGGGTTATTTGACCTAGTCGCATTTGGTGAAAAGATTAAGGTATCAGATGCGACTGAAGCTTCTAATTTACTATTTGATGAATGTAATGCATGCATAATCCGTCCTATTCCCGCCCCAAAAGGGGCTGAGTATAGTTCAAAAATAACGATTTCATCGCCGGAGTGGGAGAAGCTAGCGTGCGTCGCGCTTAGAAGATACCAACACAGGGAATGCGGAGATGGTATGAATTGGGATATTTCTGATGAAGGGTGGAAAAACGTTGAGGCTTATCCTTTTACTGAAAAGTTACTAGTGCCGGGCACAAGCGAAAAAAGAGATTGTTTAATAGGTTTAGTAACAATGAATATAAATGAAGGATGCTTACCTCTTTTATCAACAGTGTGGCTCCACCCCCTTTTTCGACGCAAAGGTAAGCTCAAAAATTTATGGTCAGACTTAAAATATACGTATGGCAATTTTGATGTGGAGCAACCCAACGCCAATATGAAAGCCTTTATGAAGGCCATGAGTGACTCAAAGAAATCCGAGTTGTAATTTCACCTTATTAATGTTTTTAACGTCCGCTTTTGGCACAGAGCCGTCCTTCGGCTCTAACTCATTTATGTCCAAAAACGCGCTAGAGTGGCCGTCTGCTCATAGCTGCATATCAGGTGGCTTCTATACTTATTAAGCTACTTCAAATTATGATTGTTATTAACTTTGATCCCATGATTGATGTCAAAGAGCAGCTTCACTATGCTTATATTTAGCTTACCCAAAGACAACCCTCATAGAAGCACGTAATTATCGCTGGTATGTGTAAACTCAAATCGCCCCGATTTATCTGATATGTCATAAGTAGATTTAGTATCATTATCATGGTGATATAAAAAATCACTTTGATGAGTATGATTCAACACTTTGCATTTGGATCTTACTAATAATATGGCAACTATAGTGCACGTTAAACTCTGTATTAATCTTTCGTTGGATTTAAAAAGTAGATAACACTTTGGTTGCTAAATTTAGGTGGCATTCGTATAGAAAACTTGAAGATAACATTATTTATTATTCACTCTCGTTACGGCCAGCGTTACCCATGCTTTGAATTTTTACTTCGTACAGGTGGGAAAGCTCATGCTTTTCTTCTTGCGAACGAAAGCGCAGTTCGTCTACTTTTTCGAGCGCATCACGCAGTGAATAACCGCTTTGAATTTTGTTTTTGATCTCGCTAAAAATCTCACCGATTTTGTATTCAATGGTATCTGGGCGCTCCGCACGAAGCTTAAAGCCTTTAAGGTATGGAAATAACTCACCATCAACAAAATCCATTAAGTCGCTGCCGGTTAAGGCGTTATCGTGATCAAACTCACCATTAGCAGTTTTAGGCGCAGCCCAAGAACTCCAGCGGTATTTCTCATCGATAATGTATTGGTAGTCTTCTGCGATCAATTCGGCTTCTTGCGACTTTGTAAACTCTAAGTCATCAAGGTATTTTAAAAATAGCATCCACGACGATTGCTCGGTGTAGTCTAGTTCGCTAGAACAGCCAGCATTTTTATGGAAAATGTCGTCGATATTTTAAAGGTTTGATCGAACATGTAAATTAAGTCCTTGTTAGCCAATGAGTTTGAGATGATTTTTTTGCTTAAAGCAACTCACTCGCTTATTTATATTTCTGAGGTAATAGTGATTAATATACCCTAATTAATTAAAAAATTAATAATATATTAGTATCAAGTAGTTTTTGGTTAATCTAGGTCAATTTTATACTTTTTCCTTGCCGGTAGTATCTCTTCAAACTCGCAATTTAATGCGTTTACTAATTTATATAAGGTTTCGAGTTTAATATTAACATTACCTCTTTCCATTTTTCCGTAATTACCGCGCTCTATACCGACATAGGCGGCAAAGCCTTCTTGCGAATAACCTGCTTCTTTTCGTTTTTCTCGTAGTTTTTCACCAAAATTTTTAACTAAATCACTCACCAGATTCCCCTCAAGGCAAAATGATTAGATTTTCATGTTGAGGGCTTAACTACCACGCCCTATAATACCCATTATTATAAGAAGTTTATTAGGATTTACTTTGAAATTTGACCCTCTCGTAGCTCAAATTATTGTTGCACCAAATTTTGATAACTTTACAACAAGTGATGTGCGCTCGGCGTACTTAGCATTAAAAAGTGATTCTTCTTTAGTACCTACCGCAGTTAGGCGAAGTATATACGCAGAACTGCTCAAGCTTGTTAAAAAAGGCTGGCTGAAAAAGGTGGTATCAAATAAAAAAGGATTTACGCGATTCAATAAAACAGAGAGCTTTGATGTTGAGGTAATTACTCACTTAGCTAGTTCAATACCTATTTCAATCACAGAAAAAGAAAATGATAAACATGCGCTGTTACTTAGTAAGTTAAACCATTACAAAGCCGAGTTATTATTGAATATGGGGGAATCAGAGGCGTATAAAGAGCTCTATTTGGAGTCACCCGAACTGGTAGATGAACTACAGCCACAATACAACAAAGCAAGAGACAACAATACCAGAATACTTGGCAAGATTAGAGCGATTGAAGGCTTACTGAAGCAAAACGAAGCATTAGAAAAAATATGAAACTAAGACTATGGCAAGCCGAATGTATTAATTTTGCGCTTACACAATATCAGAACGGCAATAGCCACTTTTTAGCCTTGGCAACTCCTGGGGCGGGTAAAACTTTGATGGCTTCAGAATTAGCTAACCAGTTATTAAAAAGCAATATGGTCGATTTAATCATTTGTTTTTCACCGTCGTCTATTGTTTCCCAAGACTTTAAGGAAAGCTTACAGCTAAAAACGAATGAACGATTTGATGGGTTTATTGGCGCTAAAGGTAGAGCTTTAACCTATCAAAGCTTACAGTATTTAGATGTGCACTTTTGGCAACTATTTGAACGATATCGTGTTTTTGTAATATTTGATGAAATTCATCATTGTGCAGGCTCTAATATTGACAATGCCAATGCATGGGGTGAGCAGATAATACTTAACATTCAAAATAAAGCACAGTACACATTAGCCTTAACAGGCACTCCCTGGCGCTCTGACGCTGCTCCTATTGTTCTTTCATCGTATCAACAGCCTAACAATAAAATAACGTGTGACTACGTTTACGGGCTTTCTGAGGCTATTGGAGATAATGTTTGTCGGGTTCCACAAATAGTAGCTGTTGATAATAGCCGCATTACAGTTGTAGATGACGCTGACACCAAAACATTTAACTGCTTTAAAGCGTTATTAAACGACTCTGGCGTTTCTTATCAAGAAATTATTGAAAATGAAGCGGTAATAAAATACATGATTTCTTCAGCTCAAAAGAAGCTGACTTCAATCAGAGTGAAAACCCCCGATGCAGCGGGGTTAATTGTTGCATCGTCTGTTGAGCATGCCCATCAAATCTCTATGTTAATGCGAACTCAGTTTGACGAGGGTAGCACTGTTGTAACCTATCGAGAAAATGAACCTACAAGTATTATTCAGCAGTTTAGGTATGCACAAACTAAGTGGATTATTTCTGTTGGTATGATTAGCGAAGGTACAAACATCCCTCGTTTGCAGGTTTGCTGCCACCTTACAAACATAAAAACAGAAATGCATTTTAGGCAAATATTGGGCCGTATACTGAGGGTAACAAACTCTAAAAACCAAGAAGCTATTATGTACATGCCCGCCGAACCTAAGCTTTTAGAGTATGCGTATAGAGTTAATCAAGATGTTCCTTTTGAAGCTGATGTAGTTAAGTTTGAAAAGATGAAAGCTACTGCTAAAGAGCCTACAGAAGGTAAAGATTTAAGTAAAATGACTTTTAATAAGAAAAATAAAAAACCTTCCAAAGCTCAGTTTGATTTAGATAACTTTGCTGACTTTTTTGATCAGCCAGTTATGAGCAATAGGCCTGAAGCGACTGAGGAGCATTTTTTAACCGGTGCCTATGAGCGAATAATTAATATATCAGGCCGCTTTCAGCAAGAGGCTATTGCTTTGGGGTTAAGTGAATTGAGATAGACTGTTAATTGATCTCTGCAAAAAAACACTGTATTTTTATACAGGCTTCATTTTTTATTAATAAATATGCGAAAAATAATTCATGTAGATATGGACGCATTTTATGTGTCTGTAGAAATTAGAGACAACCCAAAGCTAGCGAATAAGCCCGTTGCAGTTGGTGGTAGCAGGAGCTCTAGAGGCGTGCTCTCTACTAGTAATTATATAGCGAGGCGATATGGTGTAAGAAGTGCAATGCCGACAAGTGTAGCACTGCGAAAATGCCCTGACTTAATTTTGGTTCCGGGCAGAATGGAAGTATATAAATCGGTAAGCTCTCAAATTAGAGAGATTTTCGAACGATATACAGACATTATTGAGCCCCTAAGCTTAGATGAAGCATACTTGGACGTTACTGATTGTAAGCTCTTTAGCGGTTCAGCCACGCTAATCGCACAAGATATATGTCGCTCTATCCATAAAGAATTAAATCTCACAGCTTCTGCTGGCGTTGCACCAATAAAGTTTTTAGCTAAAGTTGCCTCTGACTTAAATAAACCAAATGGTGTTTATGTCATTCCCCCTAAAGATGTAGATTCTTTTATCGATAATATGGAGTTAAAAAAAATCCCTGGTGTTGGTAAAGTAACTAATGAAAAGCTACTTCTTAATAACCTTAAGTTTGGTAGAGACGTGAAAGCATCTAGCTTAGAGTATTTAACTTCTAAATATGGAAAGCTTGGTCGATTGTTATGGGACCGATGCAGTGGAAGTGACGATAGACCAATTATGGTCAGTAGAGAAAGAAAGTCGGTAGGTGTTGAAAGAACGTTCCCTGAAGATATATTAGATCTATCTATTCTTGATGATATTCTCAAAAATAAATTACTCCCAGAGCTTCAAAAAAGAGCCGAAAAACAATTGTTAGATAGAGGTATCAGCAAGATTGGCGTTAAAGTTAAGTTCTCTGATTTTCATCAAACAACTAAAGAGTTTTCAACAGATAAAATTGACTTGGCCATTTTATCTGAATTATTAGTTGAAGCCTTTGCACGAGGAAATGGAAAAAAAGTACGTCTACTTGGTATCCACATAGGGCTTACACCTAATAAAAGTGAAACAGAGCAAATTTCATTTGAGTGGTAGTACGATTTAAGGGACAGTCTATTGGTAAGCGCCACTTAAATTGAGATTTCACGGCAGCTTGAGAATAGTTTGAATTTCAAGCACGGTGTAGTGTTGGAGTTTATTAGTTAGAGCCTGCTTTAAATTAAAGTAAGGTTAGTTAAGGTTTAGGTTTAGGTTTAGGTAAATATTTTAATGGTCGAAAATTTATTACATTAAGTCTTTAAAAACTTTAGTCTATAGATACGGAATTTATCAACAGGCTATTTCCGGTATGTGCCATTTCCGGACGTTCGTAACGCGTCAAGCAGGGGCGCAGCTTTGTTGCGTCCCTGCTTGATTGTTAGCTACTTTTCGCCTTTTGATCCGCTGTCGGAAGCGCTTGTCTTACCTCCATCAGTGTTGCCCTTAAAGATCACATTTTGTGGACCAATTGGCTTAGGAGCTGCTGAAGGCGTTGGCAAAGGGGCTGCACTGGGAGCCGCTTGCTGTCCTTGGTTGCTGTTACCCGAATCATTATCGGCCATATTTTCTTCCTTTTTTTGGGATATATTATCAATTAAATTTACTTGGTAAACCTTATCTACTGTAGTAACTCGTTCGTAAATATAAAAAGGCGAAGCACAGAATAGAAAGACAAAGGCAACAACCACGAATAAGGTTGCATTGAATCGCCCCGTGTTTGCCAGAGACTCAATAACTTGAGAAACTGGAACTATGAAAAAATCAAATCGCTATACATCAGAATTTCGTGAACGTGCAATTAGGCTTGTTACCACACAACAGCATGAATA
>NZ_JASDCM010000023.1:0-55190 GCF_030407915.1 Pseudoalteromonas sp. APC 3250 | reverse complement strand
CCCCGAACCCCGAACCCCGAACCCTTTAACGCTTATCTATTAAAGCTTAAAAACCTGCTTGCTTAATTATCCTACTAAGCGTAAAATGCGCGCTCATTTCGGCTTTTAAACTATTAATTCCTTGCCTTAAACCGACCGGCCGAAACGGTAGAAGGCTCTATTAACCGTAAGGAATATCCATGCGTCATTACGAAATCGTATTCATGGTTCACCCTGATCAGAGTGAGCAAGTATCTGGTATGATCGAACGTTATACTGGTTCTATCACTGAAGCAGGTGGTACTATCCACCGTCTTGAAGACTGGGGCCGTCGTCAACTGGCTTACCCAATCAACAAGCTTCATAAAGCTCATTATGTTCTTATGAACGTTGAAGCACCAACTGAAGTAATCAGCGAGCTAGAAACTACTTTCCGCTACAACGATGCAGTGCTTCGTAACTTAGTTATGCGTACTAAAAACGCTGTAACTGAAGCGTCTCCTCTTGTAAGAGAAGAGAAGAAAGAAGCACCAGCTGCTTAATTGTTTTGAGTCCTAGCATGGCACGTAGTCAGCAGTTACTATAATGGTTAGCCCATATACGAATCAGCTGGTTATATCGGGGGTTGTTTGTAAAACACCCAAGTTTAGCCAAAGCCCCGCGGGCATACCGCATTGTATTTTTGTTGTAGAACATAAATCAATGCAAGTTGAAGCAGATCTTAACCGTAATAGTTATGTGAGGCTTCAGGTGGTTGCCAGTGGTAAGCAAATGCAACAACAGACTCAACATTTGCACGTTGGGCAGGCATTGCAAGTGAGTGGTTTTTTAAATCGCCACGAAGGTCGTAACGGCCTTAGCCAATTGGTTTTGCATGCTCAGCATATAGAAAGAATTATTTGAGGAATTAATCTCATGGCACGTTATTTCAGACGTCGTAAGTTCTGCCGCTTTAAAGCGGAAGGCGTACAACAAATCGATTACAAAGATCTAGCTACTCTTAGAAACTATGTTACAGAAAGTGGCAAAATCGTACCTAGCCGTATCACAGGTACTAGCGCTAAATACCAGCGCCAGCTAGCAACTGCTATTAAGCGTGCTCGCTACTTAGCCCTTCTTCCATACACTGACTTACATAAGTAAGCAGCGGATTAACACGTTTTTAAAAGGTGTAGAAACATGCAAGTTATTCTACTAGATAAGATCGCTAACCTAGGTGGCCTAGGTGACCAGGTTGTTGTTAAATCTGGCTTCGCACGTAACTTCCTTTTCCCACAAGGTAAGGCAGTTCCTGCAACTAAAGCAAACATTGAAACGTTTGACGCACGTCGCGCAGAACTAGAAGCAAAAATCGCTGAACAGTTAACTGCAGCACAAGCACGCGCTGACAAACTTGAAGCATTAGCAGAAGTTACATTAGTATCTAAAGCTGGTGACGAAGGTAAATTATTCGGTTCAATCGGTACTCGTGACATCGCTGACGCTATCTCAGCTGTTGGTGTTGAAGTTGCTAAATCAGAAGTTCGTTTACCTCTAGGTACTATCCGTGAGACTGGCGAATTTGACGTTGCAATCGCAGTACACTCAGACGTAACAGCTACTATTAAAGTAATCGTTATTGCTGAAGCTTAATTTTTAAAATTAAGTTAAAAAAAACCGTGCTTTGCACGGTTTTTTTGTATCTAAAATTTGTAATTCAAAACAATAAATTGTTTGCTGTGGATTAAATCAAACACTTTTCTAAAATAAAGCTTCATTTTCTACAAATATTTTCTATTTCATTTAAACCTTTCTATTTCTTCTCACGTCTAATAAGTTAAATTGCAATTACATAATTATAAACAGGAAAAATTTGCGATGTTAATGGACGCTAATCAGCCAATAACTGATCAAGTGCAGCAAATGCTTATTGATCAAGTTAAAAACGGCGACCAGTTAGCCTATAAAGCGCTCTATGACATGCATAAAGCAAAAGTTTATGGCTTATGCCTGAGGCTAATAGCCGATGAGGGGCATGCGCAAGATGCAACCCAAGAAGTATTTGTACAGGTATGGCACAAAATAGCGCAATTTGATGGGCGTTCGCAATTTTCTACCTGGCTTTACAGTGTCACCAGTAATATTGCTATTAGCTATGTGCGTAAGCAAAAACATTGGCTTAATAAAGTTATTAGCTTTGAACAAAGCGGTATGGATGAGCAATCTGCAAATGACTGCAATGGCTTAAATGGCTTAGATAAATTAATCGTTAGGCTGCCTGAGCGCGCAAGAATGGTATTTGTACTGTATGCCGTTGAAGGTTATAGGCATGAAGAAATAGCAACCTTGCTAGGCATGGCTGTAGGCTCAAGTAAGGCGCAATATCATCGTGCAAGGCAATTATTAAAACAGTGGTACGAAAATGAGTAAAACAAATTTTGATGACTACTTAAATGAGTCGCTAACACAATTAAATAAAAATATAACACCCGATAAAGAGCTCTGGGATGGGATTGAGCGCGCCATAATGACTAATAAGCAGGCAAGTACAGTTAAGAGTGTCGTTTGGCCGAAGCTAACTGCTATTGCGGCATGTTGTGTGGCTGCTTTGGTTAGCACTATGGTGTTTTTTACATCTCCAGAGACAAATACCGCTGTGGCGATGAGTGATTTTTTTACTAAGCAAAAACAAAGTTTACTTGTTCAATACCAAAGCCAAGCGGCACTAACAGATAACTGGCAAGTGCAGCTACAAGAACTTGAAGATGCTGAGCAGGCTATAAAGCAAACACTTGAAAATGAACCACAAAATAAGGCGCTACTGTCTATGTTAGCGCAAGTATATCAACAACAACTCGACTTAATTAACAAGGTGCATGCACCGCGTTGGCAACAAATCTAGGAGAAATAAATGAAAGCAATAATACTTGGAATCGCTTTATTACCAATGGCTGTATTTGCCGGTGAAAAAATAGAACAACAAATTGAAGTACCAAACGGTGGCGTTATTCATATAGAAAATCAGCGCGGCAATGTAAATATTATGGGCTGGGAGAAAAATCAATTTAAAGTGAGCGGCGAGCTTGATGATAAAGCACAAGGCTACACTCTTAAAACACAAGGTAATAAAACTCAGTTTATTGTAAAAATGCCTGATCTTTCAAACTGGGATAATAACAATAATGGCTCAACGCTAACTATTTTCATGCCGCAAAGCAGTGCGCTGGAGTATGTTGGGGTTAACGCTTCAGTAACTGCAAAAGAGTTAAAAAGAGGCACTGAAATTGATGTAGTCAATGGCGCCATTACAGTAAATGATCTTAACGGCGATATTAAGCTTACTAGTGTTAACGGTGACATCAACGCAAAAAACCTCAGTGGTAAAGTGCAATTTGAAACTGTAAATGGCGCAATTGATGATCAGCAATCTAACGGAGAAGTTCGTTTTAATGCGGTTAATGGGAATATAAAATCAAACTCGACTGCCAATGATATTCGCTTAGAAAACGTAAACGGTGATATCAATCTTACCTTCGATGCAATCAAAGAGTTACAAATAAGCACTGTAAATGGCGAAGTTGAAGTGCGTATTAATCGCCTTTTAAGTGATGCTGATGTAAGTTTTGAATCTGTAAGTGGCAATGCTGAGTTTTACTTTCCAGCTGATTTATCGGCACAATTTGAAGTGCAAGCCCATGCCGGCGGTAAAATTGACAACCAGCTAACGAGCGACCAAGTGCAAAAAGCCAAATATGGCCCAGCAAGTGGAATTAAGTTTAATACTAATGGCACCGATGCCAGTGTAGAAATGAATACCATAAGTGGGACGATTGGACTTAAGCGTCAATAATCATCCATTTTATTTTAAGTTACAAAAAGCAGGAAAGATTTCCTGCTTTGCTATTTGCACAGCCCCGCCAAGTCGATAGAATAGAGCCATTCAATTTTAGTACTGTGAAGTTATGGCCAAACCAGATAAGCAAGTCGACACTCTTAAAGTTCCTCCCCATTCAATAGAAGCTGAACAATCTGTTTTAGGTGGTTTAATGCTTGATAATCAAGCATTTGATCGCGTAGCTGAACTTGTTGTGTCACAGGACTTTTATACCCGTACCCATAAGCTTATTTTTGAGGCAATGACAGCACTGGCTGAAATTGGCGATCCGATTGATTTAATTACTATTTCTGAAAGTTTAGAAAAAAATAATCAGCTTTCAGGGATTGGTGGCTTTGCGTATTTAGCCGAAATAGCTAAAAACACCCCAAGTGCTGCTAATATTGATGCTTACGCTAGCATTGTACGCGAACGTGCAGTTGTGCGTGAAATGATTGGTGTTGCCAATGAAATTGCTGAGGCAGGCTTTAACCCAGAAGGGCGCACAAGTCACGATTTACTCGACTTTGCTGAGAGCAAAGTATTTAAAATTGCTGAGCAACGTACAAAAAGTAGTGATGGCCCGCAAAGCATTCACAACATACTTGAAAAAACCGTTGATAAAATAGAAGAGCTTTATCAGTCACCACAAGATGGTGTTACCGGTGTAAGCACAGGTTACGCTGATTTAGATAAAATGACGACTGGTCTGCAGCCCTCAGATTTAATTATTGTGGCAGCACGTCCATCGATGGGTAAAACTACCTTTGCAATGAACCTTGCTGAGCATGCAGCAATGACCCAAGACAAGCCTGTACTTATCTACTCACTAGAGATGCCCTCTGAACAAATTATGATGAGGATGCTGGCGTCCCTTGGCCGAATTAACCAAACCAAAGTACGTACTGGTCAGCTAGATGACGATGACTGGGCGCGCCTTTCATCAACCATGGGGTTACTCATGGAAAAAGGCAAAATGTATGTTGATGACGCCTCAGGCTTAACACCCACTGATGTACGTTCACGTGCACGTCGTATTGCCCGCGATCATGGTGGTATTAGTATGATCATGGTCGATTACCTACAATTAATGCGCGTACCTAGCTTGTCAGATAATCGTACCTTAGAAATTGCCGAAATTTCACGTTCACTTAAAGCATTAGCAAAAGAATTACAGTGTCCGGTTGTTGCACTATCGCAGCTTAACCGTACCTTAGAGCAACGTGCTGATAAACGCCCAATTAACTCAGATTTGCGTGAGTCGGGCTCTATTGAGCAAGATGCCGATTTAATCATGTTTATTTATCGTGACGAAGTATACAACGAAGACAGTACTGATAAAGGTGTTGCAGAAATTATCATCGGTAAACAGCGTAACGGTCCGATTGGTAAAGTGCGCCTAACCTTCCAAGGTCAATTCTCTCGCTTTGATAATTACGCGGGGCCTGCTGTAGATGATGATTACTAATGCGCTTAGCTATTGCCGAAATTAATTTACAAGCACTTGCTCATAATTTAGCGCAAGTGCGACAGTTTGCGCCTAACAGTAAAGTTATGGCGGTATTAAAAGCCAATGCTTATGGCCATGGTTTAGTAAAAATAGCGCAGCACCTTAATGATGCCGACGCATTTGCAGTGGCACGAATAGATGAAGCGCTCGCACTGCGAGCAGGCGGGCTGACCAAGCCTATTGTGTTGTTGGAAGGTTTTTTCCATCAAGATGACTTGCCGATTTTATTAGCCAATAACTTTCAAACCATAATCCATGATGAAAACCAGCTCAGAGCACTTGAAAATGCAAAGCTCGATGCACCAATCAGTTGCTGGTTAAAAATCAATACGGGTATGCATCGTTTAGGGGTTGCACCAACGCAATTGAATGATTTTTATCAGCGCTTGCAAGCGACTAATAACGCTAAAGATACAATCAATTTAATGACTCACTTTTCCAGTGCCGATGATATTAATGATCCCAAAACAGCTGAGCAAATTGCTTTGTTTGATTCATTAGTGCAAGGCAAACAACAAGCACATTGTTTAGCAAATTCGGCCGGTATTATTGCTTGGCCTGCCGGTCATGGCGAGTGGGTGCGTCCAGGCTTGATGATGTATGGTGTATCACCAATGCTTAACACTTCAGGCAAAGATCATCAGCTTAAGCCGGTGATGCGCTTAACCACTAAGGTCATTGCAATTCGCGATGTTGATGCTGCGCAAGGTGTTGGTTATGGTGGCAGTTGGCAAAGTACTCAGCCAACTAAGCTTGCAGTGGTTGCTATGGGCTATGGTGATGGTTATCCGCGTCATGCTAAACATGGTACCCCTGTAGTGATTGCTGGCAAACGTTATGGTATTGCTGGCAACATCTCTATGGATATGATCAGTGTTGATATTGGTGAAAATGCTGATGGCATCAAAGTCGGCGATGAGGTAGTAATGTGGGGCCCTGAGTTGCCGGTAGAAGAAATTGCACAATGTGCTGATACTATATCTTACGAGTTATTGTGTAATATTACACCGCGCGTAAGTTATGAGTACCAGCGCTAATATTTATTTTAAAAATACCCATTAAGTTTACATTGCTAGAATGATCGTGATGCTCACTTAATCGGTATCGTTACTCTTTTATAAAGTAAATATCGCTAAAGCCCATGCGAGCAAATTCTTGATCACGAAAGTTACGCACAGCCGATGACCCTTTAGAGGTCATTTCAATTTGGCGTACCATGTTTAAGTAGTTAGTTAAATCGATACCTTCGGCAGCCGCAATAGCCTGATACATATCGTGGTATTTATCTTTGGCGAAGTTAATTTCGCGCGGTTGATTTTTAAAAGTGTAGGTAATTCTGCGTGCCATAATGAGCTCATTTAAATTGAGTGTTAGTGTAATTTTACACTGTATTTAAGTTGCGTTGAATGATTAGTTGAAATCAAATAATTAAAAAGGTGAGTTTGAAATGAAATTATCAGTAGAGATCAGTAAATACCCGCTCCACCAAGATTACATTCCTTTTATTAAAGGCTTTATCGACAGAGTTAATGCCTACGAAGAACTCAAAGTGATCACTAATACGATGTCGACCCAAATATTTGGTGATTATGACCTAGTTATGCAAGTGATCAGCACAGAAATTAAACATTCATATGAGCAATTTGGTAAAGCTATATTTGTGTGTAAATTTATTTCGGGCGATTTATCTCCCGAATAACCCCTTAACAAACACGGTCGTTTTATAATGATGGATTTTGTAACGCAAATACTCAGTGGTTTTACTGCTATGTCGCATTGGGAATATATTGCGGTTGCTTTGTCGATGGCGTATTTATTACTGGCCATTAAAGAGAACTTATGGTGCTGGCCTGCGGCTTTTTTTAGTACGCTTATTTATACCATTATGTATTGGAATGGCGCGCTGCTAATGGAGTCGTTACTAAACTTTTATTATATGTATATGGCGGTGTTTGGTTGGGTCGTGTGGCGCAAAGGCAAGGCTAATCAAGCGCAGCGACTAATTACATCCTGGCCGGTAAACCGACATATTATTTTAATTGTACTGACTACATTAGTGTCATTAGCAATTGGCTATGTAATGCAAAACTATACGCATGCAGATTTTGCGTATCTTGATAGTTTCACAACTTGCTTTGCTGTGGTTACTACGTATCTGGTAGCTAAAAAAGTACTAGAAAATTGGCTCTATTGGATAGTCATTGATGCGGCCTCTATGTATTTGTACTATGAAAAAGGCTATTACCCAACCCTTGTTTTATTTGTATTTTATACCGTTATGGCAGCATGGGGATTTAAAACGTGGTACGAAGAATACGAGCAAAGCCAAGCCAAGCCCATGGCGCAACTTTAATCTATGAATCAGCATTCTCAGTTAGTTAATATTTGTAGCGCGTTTTTAGTACCGAGCACAATAACCTCAACAGAGTATTTGGTTAACGGTTTAAGCAACGATAACTTTTTGATCCGTACTGACAGCCAAGCTTATTTATTAAAGTGTTATAAAGCGTATTGGCCACAAGTAGGGTTACATGCCCAATATGAGCTCAGTAAACAACAAGTTTGCTCTGCTCCCATCTGGCTTGATAAGCAAAATAAGCGCGCAGCTTTTAACTATATTGATGGCGACGTCGCGCAGTCTTATTTGGCGATGCCGCTACTGACTAAACTTGTTAAGCTACATGCGTATACAACTAATAATGAGGCAATGAATATAGCTTTGGAATTGCAAGCCTATCAGCATTTATTTGTGTTTAAACAGTATGAAAAGCTCATAAGCAAAACATTAAAAAGTATAGCCAACATGCCCGTAGATAGCGGCTTTTGCCATAACGACTTAGTCAAAGAAAATATCGTGGTAAACCCGCAAGGCGTTTATTTAATCGATTTTGAGTATGCTCAAACAAATGATGTGTATTTTGATCTTGCTGCGTTAGCGGTTAGTTTTAAATTAGATGCTTCAGGCAAGCAGGCTCTGCTTAACAATTACAAAACGCACACCCTATCAGAACAATTTTATTTATCTATGCATAAACTCAATTGCTATCAGTTAGTTTACTTACTGTTATGTATAGGTTGGTATGAGCAACGCGCTATAAACAATCAGGTTGTTGTATTGCGCGCGCAACTGGATGAGCTTATTGCTTTAATGGAGGGTTAAAGTCCGCCAAAGCGTTCCGCAAGCTCTTTGTATTTTGCTACTTCATCAGCGTCAAATTGCATTTCGCCGTTATCATCTTCTGATTTAGCGATTAATAGGCTTTCTCGAGCAAGGCGTTTAACGCGCTCTGCTTTTACACCTAAAAATTCAGCAACTTGCTCTGTTGACATTAACTTCATAATTACTTCCTCGTGTTTAATCTTTCCGTTCAGTGACAATAATAGATAATATGTGTCTAAAGCGTTACTGTTTTTTTATAGAATATAAACAAATAGCGCTTTTTTTACCTTTTGTGAAGTGATTAGTTTAAATTATAGACATGTAAACGAATCATGCTGGCATTTATACAAAGATGCCTTTATTATTGCGCATGCTAAAGCATTGATATCGCGAGTTGATGTGGCGGCAACAAATGTGCTCTCGTGGTGAAATGGATATCACGTGGCCCTCCGGAGGCTAAGTTGTAGGTTCGATCCCTACCGAGAGCGCCATTTGCGTTTAAAGTATCATTTCCTGTTTCTTCCTCAAAATACCTACAATTATTTAAATTAGTCCGCTGCCTTACATTATTTAATTTTCGATAATAAAATATGTAGCAATCTATTTTATACCTTTAGGCGTATATTCATTGCTGAGCTTATGATTTATTCTTGCTAGTGCGTATAATTATTGATGTTAATCATTTATTATTACCCTGAACTCAAAAGCTAGACTTTTATAGCTAAATAATGCTATTTAAAGTATATATTCATTAATTATAGAAACCCTCATTTTTATGCTAATCACCTTACCTATATCAGAACTCGTTCCAGGCATGTACGTAAATAGCGTTACTAAGCAGCAGGAGAGTGTGGATGGCATAAAAATTAAAACCAGTGGTTTGGTTCGTGATAAATCAATCATTCAGCGTTTAATTACCGAAGGGGTGCTTGAGCTTCTCATCGACTTTACAAAAAGTGATGTCGCCGTACCAGCTAAATACAAAGAAAAACAAAAACCACAAGCTCCTGTAGCTAAGCAAGATAAGCCAGTTAAGGCAAAGGTTGCTATAAGCTTAGAGCAAGAGTTTGCAAAAGCCAGTGTGAGTTATGATGCGCACAACAGAAAACTACAAAGTATTTTTGGTGACTTAACATCAGGTTTGTCACTTAATATTGAAGCGCTCAATGAAATAAGTAATGAAATAGTGAGCTCTGTATTTCGTAATGAACACGCTATGACTATTTTAACTCGGATCAAAGATAAGCACAGTTACAACTGGCGTCATATGATCAACTGCACCATTTTTACAGCGGTGTTTGCTAAATACTTAGGTTATAAACGCGCTGTTGTGCAAGAGCTTGCAATGGGGGCTTTAATGCATGACTTAGGTCAGGCTAAGTTACCGCAAGGGATATTTTCCAAACCAGGAAAAGTCACAGGTAACGAAATGACGGCAATAAAAAAGCATGTCGCACAAAGCTTAGGATTGTTAAAAGGCGGAAAAGGTATTACGCCTTTAATGCTTGATATGATTGTAAATCATCATGAGCGTCTTGATGGTTCAGGCTATCCAAGAGGTGTAGATGGAAGCAAATTAAGCCGCCCAGCTCGGATCATTGCGATTGTAGACGTATACGATGCATTGACAGCAGATAGACCGCATCAAGAGGGTGATGAGCCAATTAATGCGCTTCGCTATTTGTTGGCTAACAAACAGCTGTTTGATACAGAGTTAGTACAGTTATTTATTAAGTGTTTAGGTGTACACCCAGTAGGAACTATTGTTAAGTTAACCAATGAGCGTTTGGCGTTGGTGCTAGAGGGCAATCATTCAAACCCTATCAAACCTAAAGTGAAGCTTTTTTACAATGCTAAACATAACCACCATGTTACCGCAAAAGATATAGATTTAAGCTTAAATAATAACGAGATAAAAATACAGGCAAGTGTCAAACCCGCTGATTATAAGATTAATTTGCCTCGGCTTTTAAAAGAGCATTTACTGCTTTAGCGTTACATCCTCTTTTTTCGTTTGTTTTAACAGAAATATAGCCACCTAAAAAACAACTTCCCATCAGCGTTAACCACAACAGTGTGCCTAATTCTACATGCAGCGCTAAGCAACAAAAAACCAAAGAAATAATCGCCATGGCAATGGCTGCGAGCCAATATTGATTGACAGGATTGTCACATTTCCCAGCACGCGTACACGCGCAATAATTTGCCTTATAAAAGAAATAAACACTAATGCCGCAAAAAATAAGCCCAGCAAGAATAAGTAAAATGATCACAGTTTTCTCCCTTTGTGATTTTAATTGCAGTGTAAATTGCAAAGTATTTTAAGTCAATGCAAATAGGAATTAATCTCATTAGAGTATATACTCTAATACCACACTTCTTGTCCGATGAGTTTTAAATAGTTGTTAAATTGTCGTTAAAAAACGTGTTTTTTGGCTTTTTTTAACGTTTTAGTAAGGTTTTTTATAAAAAATTAAGGTAGGGTACGCAGGTTTGAAACTCTAATAACAACACACATAGCTATCCAAACAGTAAGTTTGGCTAAGGACACAACAATGAAATTTACTAAAACTCTTATTGCGGCATCGCTGGCATTTGTTTCAGCTGATACTTTTGCAGCGGCTTTTCAGCTTGCTGAGCAAAACGTATCTGGTTTAGGTCGTGCATACGCAGGTGAAGCATCTGTAGCAGACGATGCGTCTGTGGTTGCACGTAACCCAGCATTAATGACGTTGTTTAAAGAGAAGCAACTTAGTGTTGCAGCTATGGCTGTCATTCCTGATGTGAGCCTTAAAGGCACAGGTAATGCTTACGGTTTGGATAACAGCGTACTAGATGATGACAGCATTGCACCAAGCGCGATTATTCCAGCAGGTTATTTCACTATGCCAGTAAACGATAAAGTATCGGTTGGGTTTGGTGCTTTTTCTAACTTTGGCCTTGCTACTGAGTTTAACGATGATTACGCAGCTGGCCAAATTGCCGGTGAAACTGAAATTGTTACTGTAAACATGAACGCAAGTGTTGCTTATAAAGTATCAGAGCAGTTTAGCTTTGGTATTGGTTTGAATGCAATTTATGCAGAAGCGAAGATTATCCGTAAGTTTGGTGTAGTACCTCCTGTAAACCCTGCTATTGCTTCTATTCCTGCAAGTGCTGATGCTGTTCACCTTGAAGGTGATGATATGGGTTACGGCTTAAACGTTGGCTTAATGTATCAGCTAGATGAAAATAGCCGCTTTGGTTTTAACTACCGTACAGAAACAGATATTACTTTTGAAGGTGAATACTCGAATGAATTACCTTCATTTATTCCTGGTGGATTAAACGGACAGCTTGAATTACCGGGCTCTGTTGAAATTACATTACCAGCAATTGCTGAGTTCTCAGGCTCTCATCAGTTAGACGAGAAACTAGGCGTTCACTACAGCGTATTATGGACAGGTTGGAGCAGCTTTGACTCATTAGAAGCGCAAGTTACTGCGCCTACAGGCGATAAGTTCAGCGCCTTTGAAAAAACAGAAGACTTTTCTGATGCAATGCGCTATTCAATCGGTGCTGATTACCAATACAGCGAAAACTTAATGCTACGTGCCGGCTTTGCGTTTGATGAGTCGCCAGTGTCACAACAGCATTTATCAATTTCTATTCCTGATACAGACCGTTTCTGGTTCTCGTTCGGTGGTAACTACGCGATTGATCAAAACTCAAATGTTGATTTGGGTGTGAGTGTATTACGTGGTAAAACGCAAAAGTTCACTGAAAAAGTAGAAAGCGAAACGCTACCTCAGCAATGGTCTTTTGAATCAAAAGGTCATGCCGTACTTATTGGTGCTCAGTATAACTACACGTTCTAATTCTGCCTAGAGCCTAGAGCCTAGAGCCTAGACATAAAAAAGCCGCTTAGTTCAAATGAAGTAAGCGGCTTTTTTTATACTTATAAATTAAATGTTTACGAATAGCATAAGCCATCCGTAACGGTTTAATTATAAGCTTTCAATCTTCGTTTTTTGCTCAAGTAGCTTAGTTTTAGCATCGGTAAATTCAGCTAGCTTAGCATTTTCTTTAGCCAGTACTGCTTCAGGTGCGTTGTTAACAAACTTTTCGTTAGCGAGTTTTTTTTGCACTTGGGCTAGCCCTTTTTCTGCTTTTTCAAGTTGCTTGTTAATACGTGCAAGCTCGGCTTCAACGTCAATTAAGCCCGCCATTGGGATCATAATCTCAAGATTGCCAACATAAGAGGTCGCACACGCTGGAGCATCGTCTTTGTTTTCAAGCAGGGTAAACGCTTCAAGCTTAGCTAATGACGCTAAAAATGATTCATTCTCGTTTATACGGCGTACATCATCGCTTGATGCGTTAGCCAGTAAAACGCTAAGTGGTTTACTTGGGCTGATATCCATTTCACCACGAATATTACGAATCGCTAAAATGAATTGCTTAACCCACTCTAAATCGTCCATTGCTTGTGCATCAACATTGGCTTGGTTATAAACAGGGAAGCCCTGAACCATAATACTGGTACCCGCTGTTTCAAGGCCAGCAAGTGGTGCAACACGTTGCCAAATCGTTTCAGTGATGTAAGGCATCATTGGGTGCATTAAGCGTAATAAGCTTTCAAGTACGGTAATAAGGGTATGACGTGTACCGCGCTGCTGTGCTTCATTGCCTTTAAATAATACCGGCTTCGTTAGCTCTAAGTACCAATCACAGAACTGGTTCCAGGTGAATTCGTACAGCGTGTTCGCCGCTAAATCAAAACGGTAGTTATCAAGGTGCTCGGTGTAGGTTTTAACCGTTGCTTCATATTGGCCTAAAATCCAACGATCAGCTAACGAGTACTGTTTTTCATTGTCGTTAAAGCCACAGTCTTGCTCTTCTGTGTTCATTAATACGTAACGGCTTGCGTTCCACAATTTATTACAGAAGTTACGGTAACCTTCAAGACGGTTCATATCCCAGTTGATATCACGACCGGTTGATGCCATGGCAGCTAAAGTAAAGCGTAGTGCGTCGGTACCGTGTGCTTCAATACCGTTTGCAAATACTTTGCGGGTATCTTTTTCAATTTTAGCGGCAAGTTTAGGCTGCATCATGTTACCAGTACGCTTTTGTACTAAGTCTTCAAGGCCAATGCCATCAATCATGTCTAGTGGGTCAAGTACGTTACCTTTTGACTTAGACATTTTATCGCCGTTATCGTCACGTATTAAACCAGTTACATAAACTGTTTTAAAGGGAACTTGTGATTTGCCATTTTCATCTTTTATAAAGTGAAGCGTCATCATGATCATACGCGCAACCCAGAAGAAAATAATATCAAAACCGGTTACCAACACGTCAGACGGGTGGAAGGTTTTTAAGTCATCAGTATTCTCTGGCCAACCTTGAGTTGAGAATGTCCAAAGTGCAGATGAAAACCAGGTATCAAGAACGTCTTCGTCTTGGCTAAGTGCTACGCTATCTGCAATGTTGTTATCGCGGCGAACTTCCGCTTCATCACGGCCTACGTATACGTTACCTTCGCTGTCGTACCAAGCTGGAATACGGTGACCCCACCAAAGCTGACGTGAAATACACCAATCTTGTACGTCATTCATCCACGAAAAGTACATGTTTTCATATTGCTTAGGTACAAACTGAATGTCGCCATTTTTAACAGCCTCTTTTGCAGGCTCTGCAAGAGGAGCTACACGCACATACCATTGGTCAGTAAGCAGTGGTTCAATAACCACACCAGAGCGGTCACCGTAAGGAACGGTTAAGCCGTGGTCTTCAATTTTTTCAAGTAGGCCGAGCTCTTCAAATTCAGCAACAATGGCTTTTCGTGCGTCAAAACGGTCAAGGCCATGCAGGCGCTCAGGAATAGGCGCGTCAAATTCAAGTTCTTTACCATCAAAGGTGTAGGTTTCACCTTGAGTTAAAATAGCCGCGTCTTTATCGAAGATATTAATCATCGGCATTTGATGACGTTTACCTACTTCGTTATCGTTAAAGTCGTGCGCAGGGGTGATTTTTACACAGCCTGTACCTTTGTCTTTATCGGCATGTTCATCGGCAACAATTTTAATACGACGATTAACAATCGGTAGTAAAATCTCTTTACCGATTAGGTCTTGATAGCGCTCGTCATCTGGGTTTACTGCAACACCTGAGTCACCCAGCATGGTTTCTGGGCGCGTGGTTGCAACAACAATGTAGTCTTTACCGTCTTGTGTCGTTACACCATCAGCAAGTGGGTAACGTAAGTTCCACATGTGACCTTGCTTGTCTTTGTTTTCAACTTCAAGATCAGAAATCGCAGTGTGTAATTTTGGATCCCAGTTTACTAGGCGTTTACCACGGTAAATTAGGTTTTCTTTATGAAGGCGTACAAATACTTCTTTAACAGCTTCTGATAGGCCATCGTCCATGGTAAAGCGTTCACGGTCCCAATCAACAGAAGCACCAAGGCGACGAAGTTGTTTTGTAATCGTGCCACCAGACTCGTTTTTCCATTCCCAAATTTTATCGATGAATGCATCACGGCCTAAATCGTGGCGTGTTTTACCTTCTTCTGCCGCAAGCTTACGCTCTACTAGCATTTGTGTGGCAATACCTGCGTGGTCAGTACCTACTTGCCACAACGTATTGTTACCTTGCATACGTTTAAAGCGCGTTAAGGTATCCATGATAGTATCTTGGAAAGCGTGGCCCATGTGTAAGCTACCCGTGACATTTGGCGGCGGGATCATAATTGAATATGGGGTGCCTTGGCCAGATGGCTTAAAGTAGCCTTTTTGTTCCCAGTCTTGATAGAGAGACTGTTCAATATCTTGCGGATTGTAGGTTTTATCCATTACACAGAACCTTAAATAAGTACTTAAATGAGTTAGTTAGCTTTGTACGCAGTGAGCGTTAGCGATTAATATCTTGCGTGGTGATATTGGCACCGAGTTGGCGTAGTTTTTTAAAGCGCTCACGAGCGGCTTGTTTGGCTACGGGCTCTACGGGTACAAAATCAAAAACTTGGTTAAACCGACGAATAAAATCCGGTAAGTGATTGGCCAAGTTAATTAATACTTTACGATTACCAACGGGTGGTGTTGTGCCTATTTCTACAGGTGCGCCGCCTTTTGGGCCTTCGCCTTGTAAATTGTGAGGTACAAAACTGTCGGCATCAAATGTCCAAATAGTTTCGTCAATGCTGTTGGCGGTTTCTTCGCTATCTACAAAAATAAATACGCGTTGACCAAGCCGATACTGTTGCCCAGCTATTTGAGCTGCTAAAGCAAAGTGATCATCGGCTTTAGCTAATGACTCATCTTGTTGCTTTAAAATGAAAAACTGGGCATTCATGTTCATTGTATCGGGATTTCCCATGACATTGATTGTGCTGTTATTAAATACACACAAATTAAGAAGGGGATTTTGCCATATAACGGGGTTTGCTTCAATTAATACCCAATAAATAAGGCGCTTTAAAAGCGCCTTATTTTATACTCTACATTGAGCTGTGAAGCCCTGTGTTGGTTTGTTAGTCGTGAGTTGCTTCGCTAATACCAGCTCGGTTTAATAAATACTGAGTCAGCATAGGAACAGGACGACCTGTTGCGCCTTTTTTAGCGCCGCTGCGCCATGCAGTACCGGCAATATCTAAATGAGCCCAGTTATACTTTTTAGTAAATTTAGATAAGAAACAGGCCGCGGTAATAGTACCTGCAGCGCGCCCACCTAAATTAGTAAAGTCGGCAAACGGGCTTTCAAGTTGATCTTGATAATCATCCCATAATGGCAGTTGCCATGCACGATCGCCACTTTGCTCAGACGCTTTTAATAAATCATGCGCCAGTGGATTATGATTAGCTAATAAACCCGTAGCATGGGCACCTAAAGCGACAATACACGCACCGGTTAAGGTTGCAACATCAATCACGGTTTCAGGCTCAAAACGTTCAACATAGGTCAGCGCATCACATAATACTAAACGGCCTTCGGCATCGGTGTTAAGTACTTCTACCGTTTGCCCAGACATAGTTGTTAGTATGTCTCCTGGGCGATAGGCGTTTGAGCTTGGCATGTTTTCACAGCCGGCTAAAACACCAATTACGTTTATAGGTAGCTGCATTTGTGCAAGTGAGCGCATAGCGCCAATAACACCAGCTGCGCCCCCCATGTCGTATTTCATTTCATCCATGCCTTCGCCTGGTTTTAATGAAATACCGCCTGAGTCAAAGGTTAAGCCTTTACCAACGAGAACGATAGGCGCTTGGTCATCGCCTGCGCCTTTGTAGTTAATTACCGACATAACTGATTCGTTATCGCTGCCACGACCTACTGCTAGGTATGAGTTCATTCCTAGTTCGGCCATTTTATCTTCGCCAATTAGCTCAACAGTGATGTTATCAAAATTAGCTTCCAGTTCTTTGGCTTGCTCGCCAAGGTACGCTGGATTACAAATATTAGGCGGCATATTAGCAACGTCTTTACACAGCTTACTACCTGCTGCAATCGCTAAACCATGCTCAATGGCACTTTCGCCTATAGTAAGTTCACGGCGAGTAGGGACGTTAAATACCATTTTACGTAGTGGGCGGCGAGGGTCTACTTTTTTACTTTTCAGCTGATTAAAGGTGTAAAGGCAATCTTGTGTTGTTTCCACCGCTTGACGTACTTTCCAATAGGTATCACGCCCTTTAACATGTTGTTCAGTTAAAAAGCACACGGCCTCCATTGAACCCGTTTCGTTTAGCGTGTTGATAGTTTTAGAAATAATTTGCTTATATTGTTTATCGTCAAGCTCGCGTTCTTTACCGCAGCCAACAAGTAAAATACGTTCGCTTAAAATATTGGGCACATGATGCAATAGTAGTACTTGTCCTGGCTTACCTTCTAAGTCGCCACGGCGTAATAAATTAGAGATATAACCATCGCTAATTTTATCAAGTTGTTCACCAATGGGGGATAACCTGCGTGGTTCATATACACCCACAACAATACACGCACTGCGTTGTTTTTCTGGGCTACCACTTTTTACGTTGAATTCCATTGTCACTCCTGATTTTGAGTCATCTATAGAAGCTAAATTGGGACTAAAAATGTGTTTTCTAGTCTTTTTACCTAAATTTTTAGGTCTAGCGCTAATATTAGTAGATTTTACTCGACTCTTACTGTGTATTTGAACTTTATATGCTTAAGGGTAACTAATGCAACATTATATCGTGATGTTAGGTAGGATAATTAATATTGATGGCTTATAATATGTGCTTAATACTCATTTAAAATGAGTGAATTAACTAGTTCACTCATCGTTTTTTATTATTATATTGAAATTCCATGTTTAACAGGGGCGAATGTTGCTAATTTTCCGTTATTTGACCACTGAGGTTTTAAAATCGCAGGTCGCCGTATTTTTAACTTTGATGACCATATTTTTGTCGCAAAAGTTTGTTGTTATTCTTGGTGATGCCTCAGAGGGGAGTATCCCAGCAAAACTCGTGTTCTCAATGATTGCGCTTAAGTTGCCACAGTTAGCATCATTAATTTTACCCCTGAGTTTATTTTTAGGAATTATTTTAGCTTACAGCCGTATTTACGCTGACAGTGAAATGACAGTACTTAAAGCTTGTGGCGTGAGTGAGTGGTATGTGGTGCGCATTACGCTTATTTCTAGTGTCATCTTAGCGTTACTCGCCGCGGTACTTACCTTGTATGTTGCACCTTGGGCTAGCGAGCAAGAATATCAATTAAAAGAGCAAGCAAAGGCGGATGCTGGATTATCGGCGCTTAGAGCTGGGCGTTTTCAACAAACCGGTAACGAAAAAGCCGTGGTATTTATTCATAATATTGAAAATGGCGGCAAAGAACTTAATAAAGTATTTGTTGCGCAGTTACCAGATAGTGAAAAAGGCGATTTAGCGCGTTTAGTATACGCTGAGCAAGGCGTTGTAATTGAAGCACAAAATGGTGAGCAGCAGTTAGTACTTACTGATGGTAAACGCTACGAAACTGATGGCGAAGCGCCTTCGCTTAACTTAACTGAGTTTGATGGTTACAGCGTACAAATTCGCGAACAAGAAATAGAGCATCAACGTCGTAAATTAGAAGCTGTGCCAACCCGTGAACTTATGTCAATTAATACTCCCGAAGCAATTGCACAGTGGCAGTGGCGTTTAGCGATCCCACTTTCCATTCCGTTATTAACTTTGCTGGCCGTGCCTTTGAGTGTAGTAAACCCTCGCCAAGGTAAATTTGCAAAATTGGTACCCGCTATCAGCTTGTATTTAGGCTATTTTATTTTACTTAATGCGGCCAAATTTGCAGTAGAGGATGGCAAAATTCCGCCATCAATTGGACTGTGGTGGATTCATTTAAGTGCATTATTTATTGGTAGCTTATTAATTATTAGAGGTCGTCCATTGGGTGCTTGGCTTAAAGCTGTCGTCACTAAGCGGGAGCAAAACCTATGATGAAGACACTTGATTGGTACTTAGGTCGTAGCATTTTGCAAACCACAGGGTTTGCGTTAATGGTGCTCGTGGGTATTAGTACATTAATAAAGTTTATTGAGCAGCTTAAATCTGTAGGGCGCGGGAGCTACGATATAATGACTGCCATGCTGTACACTATTTACAGTATTCCAGATGATTTAGTGGTGTTTTTTCCTATGGCTGCACTTATTGGTGGCTTAACTGGATTAGGAGCGCTTGCCTCAAATAGTGAGTTGGTAGTAATGCAAGCGGCGGGGATGTCGCGTTTACAAATTATTGGCTCAGTAATGAAAACAGCTATTTTTATGGCATTGTGCGTAATGGCTTTAGGCGAGTGGGGCGCTCCTGCTGCACAGCTGCACGCTAAGGAAATGCGTAATCAAGCGATTCATGGTGGTGATGTGTTTAATGCGCAAAAAGGAGTATGGGCTAAAGATGGTAATAACTTCATTAACATTGAAGATGTTGACCAAAATGGCATGCTGCGCGGCGTTAACATGTATCATTTTGATAAATCGTTATCACTAACACAAATCACCAAAGCAAAAGAAGCCGTAGGGCGAGATAGTGGTTGGCTATTGCGCGATGTAAATAAAGTGATGATCAGCGAAGAGTTAATTACCACTGAACAAGTTTCTGAAGAGTTTTACCCTTCGCAGCTTACCGCCGAAAAGCTAGGCGTGGTATCGGTAAAACCAGAATCACTGTCGTTTTCAGGGCTATGGTCATATTTAGCTTACTTACAACAAAATGAGCAAGACACCAGCACCTATGATTTAGCGCTCTGGCGTAAATTAATGCAGCCCGTGTCTATTGCCGTAATGTTGTTGGTTGCCTTGTCGTTTATATTTGGTCCGCTGCGAACTGTAACTATGGGGGCACGAATTATTATGGGGGTGGTAACCGGTATTGTGTTTCATCTAACCAATGAGATATTTGGGCCTGTGGTAATGGTATATCAAATTCCTGCAATTATAGGCGCCGTTTTGCCGAGCATCTTATTTACAGGGTTTGCAGCTTATTTAATGAATAAGCGGGTATAACTAAATTTAAAGCTTAAATAAAAAACGCGGCCTTTGTAAAAAGCGCCGCGTTTTTTATTCTTTAGATTGAGATTATACCAATTCGCTTAATTAAGTATTATTGCGGATTGATATCATAGTTCGCGATAAACGCGTTTATTTTCTTCTTTGGTGAGCGTAACCACTTCGGTTTTTGATAGGTAATCTTGTAGTGCTTTTTTATTTTTAAAATCCACTAATACCACTAAATTACCTAAACCCAGCAATGCGCTGATACTGCGGATAATGGCTTGTGGCCAGCTAATTAAGTTTCCCTGATGGGTTTGTACTTTTAATCGCCACGCACGCATACCAATTGTTTGCCCGCTTTTAGTCCAAAAATAACCAAAAAACACCAAACCAACCAGAACTAACAGTGAGCTGCGAATCCCTGAAAGTAACAGTGAGTCCTGAATACGTGCTGAGACATCTTCAGCGCCATTAAGAGCAATAACATCAAGGGAAATAAGCCCTTGAATAGCAAATAAATACAATACCACCGTTAGCATCGCAAAAGCGATAATAGCTAATGTATCGTACACCAATGACGCAAAACGGCGCCAAAATCCTGCCCGTGGAAACTCAGCCAACATAAATATACTCTCAATGTTAATGTGCGCGATAGTTTAGCAAATAAGCCGTCAAATACTACCTATTACGCTACGTGCTTAACTCGATATTGGCTCAAATGTTAATGGTTGCCTAAATGTTAAGCGGTTGATCATGCTTAATACATAAAACGCTTGCCGCTTTGCTTATTGTTTGTATAATGCTTAGCAATGAGATGGAAGAGGGTACATAATCTTTCACTCTAAAGTGGTTTTTCTTTATCTTCTCTTGTTTAGAAGGTTAAAGAAAAATGATGCCAGCGTGATGAAATTGGTATACATGGGGGATTCAAAATCCCCTGCCGCAAGGCGTGCCGGTTCAAGTCCGGCCGCTGGTACCACTTTTTATAGCCCCTGCTAGATTTAGCAGGGGTTTTTTTATGCCTCAAATTTGAGTGGCTGAACTTGAGCGGCACGTGAGGTGCCGCTGTTATAAGTAAAAGTCCGGCCGCTGGGTGAGAGTGAACCGAAACGTAGTTTCGCAGTGACTCGAAGTGAGTTCATGGATGAACGATGGATGCAGCTTCAGGGATGAATTATTTATTCAGCTATATACGTTATAGCCCCGACCAAATTGGTTGGGTTTTTTTTATGCCTTAAATTTGAGTGGCTGAACTTGAGCGGCACGTGAGGTGCCGCTGTTATAAGTAAAAGTCCGGCCACTGTGTGAGAGTGAACCGAAACGTAGTTTCGCAGTGACTCGAAGTGAGTTCATGGATGAACGATGGATGCAGCTTCAGGGATGAATTATTTATTCAGCTATATACGTTATAGCCCCGACCAAATTAGTTGGGGTTTTTTTATGCCTTAAATTTGAATAGCCTAAAGCCGCCAGAAATGAGAACACTTATTCCTTATGCTGTTCTTTGCTTCCATTAAGAATGTAATTAACCTAAGCTCAACTATAAAGTTTATTAAGAAGTGCCATTGTTAATGTTTGCAAGTTACCGTAGTCCAAACAGTTTATCTAAAAAAATGATGCGCGTTATTTTCTCTATCTACTTGTTTGTAACCTGCCTCATAACAAGCATGCAGTTTTTAACTGAATACTTAAAAACACAAAACTCAATCTCCTATGAATTAAAACAGTTGCAAGAAACTGTTCAGGGTCCTGTTTCGACGAGTTTGTGGCAATATGACCAAACTCAGTTAGGTGTACTCGTTGATGGGCTTATTAAAATGCCGGTTATTGAGGGAGTTGATGTTTTTGACAAACATGGCAAAAGCATGATTTCTAAACGTTCTTACACTCAAGCCTCACTTCCTCTCTCAATTTTTGAAACTAAATCTGAGTTGTATTGGACGCTTAATGGTACACGGGTTTTTCTTGGCACATTGGTGCTCTATTCATCGTCTGAGGTGGTTTTAGATCGTGTTTTATTTGGTTTTTTCTTAATTGCTATTACGGCAATGATAAAATTATCAATTTTGTTTGGGTTATTTATTTGGGCTTTCGATCGTTACCTAGCCAGGCCTTTAAAAGAATTGATGCAACAAGTTAATGAGGTCCAATCAAGTAAAAATGTACGTAAACGGATCAATCTTTCACATATTGAAAACAACGAGCTCAGCCAGCTCCAAGATCATATGAATACGATGCTCTTTAGTATGGAAAGGGATCGGGAGCGATTACTCGAGGATGAAAAATCTAAACGAGATTGGCTGGAAGAAGCCGTTACAAAACGTACAAAAGATCTACAAGTATTAAATGAAAAACTTAAAACGCTTGCAACAAGAGACTCTCTAACGGGTATTTTAAATCGGGGGAGCTTTTTTGATACAGCAAATCATTTGCTAGAACTTTCTCAGCGACAGAAATTACCCGCATCTTTTATTTTAATTGACTTAGACTACTTTAAAAACATTAACGATACGTATGGACATTTTGTTGGTGATAAGGTGCTTATTCATTTTACCGACACAGTTCAGAGCATGATAAGAGAGTCTGACCTTATTGGTAGAGTGGGTGGAGAGGAGTTTGCACTATTTCTTCCAAATACAGGGCTTGATAACGCGTTCAAACTCGCTAATAAAATAAGAAAGGCTGTGGTTGATTCAACCTTAGAAGTTGATGGTGAAACTGTAATCTATACTGTAAGCATAGGCGTTGCCTCATCCGAGCTAAAAGACTGCTCAGTTACTGAGTTATTCAAAGTCGCTGACTTGAAGCTTTACTGCGCTAAAGACAAAGGACGTGATCGTGTTGAAAAATAAAATGTTTAAAGGTAAAAAAAAGATCTCTCAAGTGCTGCTTATATCCTTATTGTTAGCATTGAGTATAGGTAATTTTAGTCATGCCAATACATTAAAAGTTTGCTACGACCAATGGCCTCCTATGACCATATTTCCGTCAGAGGGTTTTCCTGCCCGCGGCTTTGTGATTGATATGCTAGAGCAAATATATACATCAAAAGGCTATCAATTAGAATATTACGAAGTGCCTTTGGCAAGGGGGCTCGATATGGTTGCGGATGGTCTTTGCGATATGTTGCCAGAATATTTATTTTCGCAAGACATCGAAGTGGGTTTCGAGTACGCCTCAGAGGCAACATTTGCATATCCAACTGCTTTTGTTGTTAGGCAGGATGAATCCTGGCGCTATGATGGGATTCAATCCATACAAGGAAAGCGTGTTGCAACAGGGCCTGGGTGGGATTACAGCTCGGTAAGTGTTGATTATCAAAATTATATTGATGATCCAAATAATTCTGATTTAGTGGAAGTAATCGCGGGCTCTAGCGATGTGGTAGAACGGATTTTTCAGATGATTAAAGCGGGAAGAATCGATCTATATGCAGATAATATGCTGGTTTTACAGTACATGTTGAATCGATTTGATTGGAACAATGGATTAAAAATAGTGCGTCCAGGCTTAGAAAATAAATTGGTTGAAATACCTATTTTTTCAAATAAAATGCCCGCAGAAAGAAGGCAAACGCTAATAAATATATGGAACAGTGGTCGTTTATCTATCAAAGGAGATAAACAAAAAATGCTTCTTAAAAAGTATAATGTGGCTTTATAAGTGCTTTAAAATGCCCCAATAGCACGCGCTAAGAAAGTGAGATATTTAATTTGATTATGATCTTATACTTTTTTTCCCCGTAAATTAATTAGTATTAAATTACTTTGTACTGAGTTTTTTACTCGGATATTATATACCTCAACCTCTTGTTGCGAATAAAACATCATGACTCAATTGACCGCAAAACAGAATATTCAAGCCATTGTTAAAGCGATTAAGGCGGAAGAAGCGCTGCTTCGTCAAAAACATCCATTGTTAATGCATCAAAACACCTTGGGAATGGCTATCTTATTGCTCTCGCTAAGTGCGTTAATTGGGGTTGGTACTTTGTATTACTTTGCCATTATCCCTGCTTGGCTTTGTATTGTATTGGCCGCTATAGCCACCTCTATTTCGCACGAGCTTGAGCACGATCTTATTCATAAGCAGTACTTTAGCAACCAGCCTTTTTTACACAATTTTATGATGTTTACTGTGTGGTTGATGCGCCCTAATACGATTAGCCCGTGGTATCGTCGCAAGATGCATTTGCATCACCACAAAACGTCGGGCACTGAGCAAGACCTAGAAGAACGTTTGGTAGGTAATGGTATTAAAAACCCGTTTTTACGTGCATTGGTGATTGTTGATGGATTGCTTGGTTTATTAATTAACGCAAAACGTTTTAGTAAAGAAATTAAAGGGTTTAGCTTTTTTAAAGTGTTTAACGCAGGTTTTCCAATTACTACTGCTTATTTTGCTATTTTATACAGTGTGATAGGGTTTCATTTAATTAATTTATTTACCCCAATTGCGGCTAACTCACCGGCATTATTGCTCGATGTAATGAATGTGTTCGAGTTTTTAATGGTGGTGCTGATAGTGCCTAACATTGTACGTTCGAGCTCACTTAATTTTGTTACCTCCAGTATGCATTATTACGGCGGTGTTAATAATATGCTTGAGCAAACTCACGTAATTACTAGCCGTTTGTTTATGCCGTTTAATTTGTTTTGCTTTAACTTTGGCCACACCCACACAATTCATCATTTTGTGCCGAATCAGCCGTTTTATTTACGTCAAATGATTAGCAAAAAAATTCTTGAAGTGATGCGCCAGCACGGTGTGCGTTTTAACGATTTTGCTAGTATAAAAAAAGCTAATTTGTATCAATCATAAAGCTTGTTTTTACTCAATCTTCGAGGTTGCTGCTTTATTAACCTTGCCTAGCCTAAGGCTAGGCAATACCCCTAGTAAAATCAGATAAAGCTTATAAAACTTCCCTTTAGTACCTACTTAATCTATTACTCAGAGCTTTTTAAATTTAGTCCTTAATTGATGCCACTTAGCGCTTTGTTATGTAATTGAATACTAAGTTTAATTTTTTGATTTTAATTGATTTTTTTTAGAGTTATGGCTTGCCTTATACTCAATTTTTCACCCTTATGTTTTTATGTTATGAATAAAAAAGCACGTTAATCGAATTGAAATATTTCTGTAATATTTAGGTGTTCTAATGCGCTCTGAAACAAAAACGTCATCAAAATGCCATAATCGGTAAGACAAAACTGAGATTTAAACATGAGTGAATCAAAGCGCAATACGCTATTAATAAAAACGCTTAACTGGGCTGCTATCGCCTTTTTAGTTTATTTAGTCCTTGTAGCCGTTGGCACTGTCAGTGGTGGTTTTAAATTAGCGTCGGGCGGTACTGAGGGAGCGAAAGAGATTTTTGCATTCGCAACCAACCCGTTTATCGCATTATTATTAGGTGCTTTAGCAACCGCTTTAGTGCAATCATCATCAACGGTTACCTCAGTTATAGTGGGGCTAGTTGCTGGCGGTTTACCGTTAAGTATTGCTATTCCAATGGTGATGGGTGCAAATATTGGTACCACTATTACTAACACCTTAGTGTCTATTGGCCATATTCGCTCTAAAGAAGAGTTCCAACGTGCATTTGCGGCATCAACTGTTCATGATTTCTTTAATTTATTTGCCGTTATTATATTTTTACCGCTAGAAATAATGTTTGGTTTGCTGCAAAAAATGTCTGCTGCTTTATCGCACTTATTTATTGGTGATGCCGACTTATCATTAAAGAGCTACAACTTTATTAAACCACTCGTAAAACCAGCTGTGGGCGTAATAAAAGATGCATTTAGTTTTTTAGATACAAAAATGCTAGGTGCAGCGATGGTTATTGCAGGTATTTGTTTGATTTTATTTGCCGTAACTACATTAGGTAAATTACTTAAAAAAGCGCTGGTTGGCACTGCAAAAGATATACTGCATGGAGCCATTGGGCGCGGGCCTATCGCGGGTATCACATCAGGTGCGGCAGTAACAATTATGGTTCAGTCATCATCAACGACAACCAGTTTGATGATCCCACTTGCTGGAAGTGGTGTGTTTACTACGCGTCAAATTTACCCATTCACACTGGGAGCTAACATTGGTACAACCATTACTGCTTTATTAGCGGCCACATCAATTACAGGGCCTATGGCTGAGGTTGCGCTAACAATTGCATTGGTACACGTTATGTTTAATGTATTTGCAGTTGCACTTATTTACGGCGTTCCTGTGCTGCGTGAAATACCGCTAAAACTTGCTGAAAAGCTAGCCGAAATTGGTACAAATAATAAATCAGCAGCATTAGGCTATATACTAGGATCGTTCTTTGTGGTGCCTGGTTTAATTGTACTGGCCGTTCGATAAGTAGAAATAAACGTATAAAAGGAATGCGCTATATAATTTATATAGCGCATTTTTTGTTTTACCACTGGTAACTTACAGACAACATGGCATTACGTGGTTTACCTGGGAAGTAACGATCCCCAGTAAAGCTGGTGTAATCGGCGCGCTCAGCGTAGGCTGTGTTAGTTAAGTTTATAATTCGGGCACTCAGTAATAGCTGTGGACTAATTTGCCACTGGCCGCGCAAGCTTAAAATATCGTGGCCTTGATATTCATGTAAGTTTTCAGGGTCGGAAAAGTAGCGGCTCACATAGTGCCATTGCAGCGCAAGGCTAATACTCTCGTTGGCTTGCCAGTTAAAATCGATATTAGCAACCTTTCGAGGTGCGGTATCAATATCGTTACCTTTAATATTAATGCTGCCAATAACTTGCTCATTCGAGTACGTATGCTTGGCATAGGTGCCTGCAAAATTAACAGATAAGTGCTGATTAAAGCTATGCGCTAATTCAAGCTCAATACCGCGATGCCGAGTTTGGCCGTCATTAACAGTAAAAAAGTCACTGTCGCGGTAGATGGTATTGTGCTTGCTCATCGCATACATCGATAAGCCATAGCGAGTATTGTTGTACACCCCTTTAATACCCATCTCAGCATTATTAGCTATTTCTGCGTCTAAGTCGGCAGTACTTTGCTCGCGTTGTAATTGATAGAGCTCAGCCGCTTGGGGGGCTCGATAGCCTCTTGAAAAATTAGCGTATAATGTATTGTTAGTATTAAGCTGATAGCTCACCCCGAGTTTTGGCGAAAGATTACTAAAGCTGTTTTTAGTGCTTTCGGGGCGGCTATAACGACAGCCACCAAAACCACATTCGTTGCCATCCTCTTTTGTACGCCCTGCAAGCATATTATTTTGATAGTCATATTGCATGTGCTCATAACGCAGTCCTGCGGTTATAAGCCAATTATTTAGTTGCCAATCAATAGCGGCAAATGGAGCATATAAGGTGGCGTCAACTTGGTAATCGTAATGTTTACCTTGCGGCACTGTGGCTACTAAAAACGCAGAACCTTGAGTCGGTTTATCTTGGGTTTGTAAAAAATCGGCTTGAGTAAACTCACCATCAAAACCAAGTTTTAGGTTGGTATTGTCGTTCACATAATGTTGATAAAGCGATTGTAGGCCAAACCCTGTTTGACTGTTTTTTTCGAGCGGAGTACCGGGTAAAAAGTGTTTGAAAAAGTCCATGCTTTGGTCACGAAGATAAGGAGTAACAACAAGCGTGTTCTCACCTAATTGCCAGCTTACTTTACTCCAAGCCCTAAGCGAGCGAGCTTTTCTAAAGGCGTCAGGATCAAAATTTTGCTGTGCAATATCTTCATCTTTATAGCTTTGAAAGCCACTAATATATCCTGCGGTTTGTTGGTCTAAGTCGGTATAGGTCAACCCCGATATTAAACTTAAGTTGTTGTTAGCGTATCGATGTCGCACATTTATTTTTTGTTGTTTAACGCTTTCATCATCTCGGTAACCGCCATCATCGGTAAAGCTGGCATTAATACCGAACCCTGAATTATCCATAGCATGGCCTGCACGCAATTTATAGCGAGCATAACCGTAAGAGCCATAATCAACACCCAGTAAACCACCACCTTGGGTCGTGTCTGGTGTAATGACGTTAATTACGCCATGCACTGCATTTGAGCCATACAGTGCAGTGCCTGGGCCTTTTAATACTTCAATACGCTGTGCCATCTCACTATGTGCTTCAAATAGCTCATTAATATTACAAAACCCAGCTGCACGAAGTGCAATACCATCTTCAGCAGTTAAAATCCCTCCACAAGCCCCCGTACCAGAAAGCACCTGCGAGCGCAGGGCGGGTAAATACTCTTGACCATTACCACGTTGTACATTGGCACCTGCAACGCGTTGCAGTGCTTCTTCTACATGGGTAGGGGCAATAAGCTCAAGCTGTGATTCGCTTAATACACTGATCACCAAAGGTAATGGGGTGGAAAGCGCTTCACTACGTGATGCTGTGGTTGTGATACGTTCAATTGATTGCGCGGTATCTTCAGCACACGCACTATTAATTAAACTTAACTGACTGCATAACAATAAAGAGGGTAAATAGTAATATTTCATAAATTCCAGCACATCGGCAAGTTGATAAGTTTAGGGTAGGGGATTTTGTGAATTGGTTAAAGCACACTCAACCTATAAACCCGATAAGTAATCGATAAAACAATACAAAAAATGCCGGGCACAACTAAAGTCAGCACTGAGTAATGTTTAAATAGCAATACGCCTACCACTCCGCCGGTTAAAAAACCGGCAATAATTAATACAAAAACAATGCACTTTCTAGTATCGAATGTTTGTCCTTTTAGGGCTTTTCCAAACATTAACCCTAAGTCGGTAAATATACCGGTTAAGTGAGTGGTTCGCACAACTGCGCCGCTGTAGTTAGTGGCTAAAGCATTTTGTAAGCCGCAGGCGGCAGAGGCGAGTGTAAGTGAGTAAGGATACGAATGTTGAAGTAGCTGTGCGCTTAACAGCAGTAAAATACCCTCAATAAATAAGAGCGTATCGTAATGGCGTCCTAACTTAAGTGACCCGCCTGAGAGCATTAACCCTGTTAATGCCGAGCCAAATATAAAACTCAGTACAATCGCAATTAAAAATAACGCTGCATTGATGTTGGTAGTAAGTTCAATAGCTAATGAGGTAATCGACCCCGAAACATGAGAAATTGCTTGCTGTTCAAATCCTAATAAGCCTACAGCGTTTACCATACCGGCAATAAAAGCGAGGGTAAATGCACCATATTCAACCCACTTAGGTAGTTTTGTAAACATCCTTTAAGCCCCAGTTTCAGTATGTAGGTTTATCATACACTTAATTAAAGTTAATAAATAAAAAGAGGTTATATTTTTAACATCACAAGCAAGTGATGATCGCTAAATTTAACTTTTGCGTATTAACCCAATTTGGAATAAATATGTTTAACCAAGAACAGCAATCACGGATTATAGAAATGGCATGGGAAGATAGAACACCGTTTGAAGCCATTGAAAATCTTTATGGGCTAAATTACTCTCAGTTAGTTAATTTCATGCGTGACCACATATCTAGCGGCTCATTTAAAGTGTGGCGTAAGCGCCATGCCGGGCGTAAAACTAAACACCTAAAGTTGCGCGACCCCGCGATTATGCGCAGTCATTGTAAAACACAGTACAAACAGCGCTAACTTTAGGGTTTCATGTGTTGTTCAGGCTTAAGCGTTAATAATCTTCAGTAATAACCACACTGGAGAACAGCCATGAAAACACTAATAAGTATTTTATTAATGGTTTTTACGCTAACGGCAACAAACGCATTTGCAGTGCCACACAAAGACAAACATGAAAATAAGCATGCGAATAAACACCACTGGAAAAAGCATAAATATAACCAATACCATGACAAAAAACGAATCTCTAAAAAACAAGCAAGGCATTTAATTCGCCAAGGGTGGACTCCACCAGGATGGCACACCCGTTATCATCAAGGCGATATCCTCGAGCATGATATTTATAAGCGTGCTAGAGTAATAGACCGAGAAAGAGACACAGTGCGAATAGAAGTTGATCGCACTATTATTCATCTAGTGCACGACACTCGTGAAATTCTCTCTATTTTACAGCGCCATTAGGTACCATATAAGGACTTATAAATGCTCATAGTGTTGGCGGTAATTACTGGCTTTTTGTTGTTAATAACCTTATTGCCGCTGTCATACAGTCAGCATTATTTAGTCCGTAGCTGCGATTTTGTGCGCTTGCAGGTGTGTTACCTAGCAAGCGCTGTAATTATCGTTGCACTAATAGGTATGTGGCAAATCGACTTTATTGCATACTCATTAATAGCGGCTGTTGCTTTAATTATTTGTGCGCTTCAAGCTAAGTGGATTTATCCTTATACATGGCTTGCTAAAAAAGAGGTGCAAAGCGCACCGGAAAATATCAACCACAGCATTCGTATTATGTCGGCTAATGTACTTATGTCGAACCACAATAGTGAGCAGCTCATTAGCCTTGTTAATACCTATGAACCCGACCTACTCATCACTCTAGAAAGCGATAGCTGGTGGCAAGATAAGTTATCTGTGCTTAAAAAAAACTACCCTTATCAAGTACAGTGCCCAAAAGATAATCGTTACGGCATGCATGTATTTAGTAAATTTAACATACTCGATGCACAAATTTGTGAACTTATAGAAGATGATATTCCTTCTATTCATATTTTATTTGAAAACCATCAAGGGCTAAAAATGCAGGGGCATTTTATTCATCCCGCGCCACCAAGCCCAACAGAAAAAGATTCATCGCGTCCGCGCGATAGCGAACTAATAATGGTGGCTAAAGCGCTTAAAAATCCAAGCCGCCCAACGATAGTCGCCGGCGATTTAAATGATGTAGCTTGGTCACGCAGCACCCGTTTATTTATGCAAATCAGTGGCTTTTTAGACCCACGTAAAGGACGGGGCTTTTATAACACTTTTCATGCTGGTTACTTTTTTATGCGCTGGCCGCTCGATCACTTATTTCACTCTACAGGTTTTACTGTAAAGCGTATCAAACGTGTTGCTAAATATGGCTCCGATCACTTTGCTCTGCTTACCGAACTTGTTTATGAAGATGCTAATCAGCAATCACTCGAAACAAAGCCCAGCGAGCTTAAACAGCAAGACATACAAGAGCTTGCTATGAGCAAAGCCGATAAACGTAAAGTGCCTAGGTTTGAAAAAGGCTAGATTAAGTACAGGTGTTAGGTTAAAGGCTTTAGGCGAAAGGCAAAATTAATACATTAGGGTCGTGCTTTTTAAATTTGCGGGATTTTATATAGCGAGCTATTTAGTTGAGTGTTAATTAACAAAGAGATTCATTATGTTTAATAAAATTATCAACTTTTGGTTTACAGAGCTTGAGCCAAAGCAGTGGTGGCAAAAAGACGAGGCGTTTGATTTGATGATTCAGGCTCGTTTTGGCCAATTACACCAGCAAGCGAGTGCGAGTGAGTTATTTCAATGGCGTGAGAGTGCATTAGGCAGCCTAGCTGAAATTATCGTGCTTGATCAGTTCTCGCGAAATATTTATCGTGACAAGCCAGCATCATTCGCCTGTGATTCAATGGCTTTAGCGTTAGCACAATCGGCCATTACAAAAGGGTTTGATAAGAAGTTGACGGATGAGCAGCGAGTATTTTTGTATATGCCTTTTATGCACAGCGAATCGCAGTTAATTCATAAGGAAGCAGTCCGGTTATTTAAGGCGTTAGGTATTCAAAATAACTTAGACTTTGAGTATCAACATAAAGCGATTATCGATAAATTTAATCGTTACCCGCATCGTAATAAAATACTGGGGCGGGAGTCTACAGAAGAAGAACGCGAGTTTTTAAAACAGCCCAATTCAGGTTTTTAGATTTATCAGGCAAAAAACACCGCGCTTATTACAAGCGCGGTGTTTAGTTTTATTAACCAGATACCTGATATTAGCTATTAATCATGATGCTTTTAACATTCACAAACTCGCGAATACCAAAGCCGCCATGTTCTCTGCCATAGCCACTGTCTTTAACACCGCCAAATGGTAGGTTCGGTTGTGCGAGTCCGTAACCGTTTATGTTGATCATACCGGTATCAAAATGCTTTTTAGCCAGCTCAATGGCTTTTTTCTCATCTTTTGAAAAGATGCCGCCGCCTAGTCCATAACGGGAGTCGTTGGCAATACGCATAGCGTCGTCATTATCTTTGGCTTTAATCAAAGATGCCACAGGGCCAAATAATTCGTCATCATATGCAGGCATCCCTGGTGATAAATTTTCTAGTACTGTAGGTGGGTAGTAATAGCCTGTTTGCTGCGGAATTTCGCCGCCTACAATTACTTTTGCGCCTGCATTTACCGAGTCTTGCACTTGCTGATGAATTTTGTCGCGTAAATCTTCTCGTGCCATAGGGCCCAGTTCAGTATCTTTATCCATAGGGTCGCCCATTTTAATTGCTTTAAATTGCTGGCTCAGTGCTTCTTTAAAGTCATTGTATAATGAGTCAACTACCACAAAACGCTTGGCAGCCACACAGGTTTGGCCATTGTTAATAATGCGGCCCTGCAAACAGGTTTTAACTGCCAGTGCGAGGTCAGCATCATCAAGTACAACATAAGCATCGTTACTGCCAAGCTCCAATACCGTTTTTTTAACGTGCTTACCGGCCTGCTCAGCTACTTTTTTGCCTGTGCCATCACTTCCTGTGAAGGTAACGCCACTAATGTGTTTATGAGAGATAAGTGCGCTGGCTGTTTTTCCGTCAATTAGTAAGTTACTAAAGCAATGCTCAGGGAACCCAGCTTGTTTAAATAAGGTATCTATTTTTTCAGCCATACCAAACACATTGCCCGCGTGTTTTAATACCGTGGTATTACCCGCCATAATATTTGCGGCACTGTATCTAATAACTTGATAAAGTGGGAAGTTCCATGGCTGAATACCTAGCAACACGCCTGTGGGGCGATAACTTATAATTGCACGACCGCCTTGCATATCGCGTTCTTCGTCGCTCAGCATATCGGCGCCATGTTCTGCGGTATAACGGCAAATGTCAGCACAAAGCTGCACTTCTTGAAAGCCTTGTTCGTACACTTTACCCATTTCTTCGGTCATCAGTTTAGCAAGCGCTTCTTTTTGCTCTTCAAATAAAGAGGCTAGCTTATTCAGGTATTTAGCTCGCTCAGTAAACGAGGTTAATCGCCATGTTAAGTATGTTTCATGAGACTTTTCGATCACTTGTTCTGCTTGAGCTTGAGAAAGCAGCGTATAGCTATTGATGACTTGCTCGGTTGCGGGATTGATCGTATCTACTGTGTTACTCATTTTACCTCCTAACAAATTATGTAATAGGATAGGTGCAAAACCAAAGCCAGTTGGGCGATAGTTTATAAAAATTCATAACTTTTTGTTAATAATGGTTTTTATATTACTTTATACAAAAATCTAGATTTTGTTTGTTCGTTGTTTTTGCTATGGTTCTGTAAATACTGCAAGTTGTTGAAAAAGTTACAGGGAGTAGTTAGATGATACAGTCATTGTTTAATATCGATTTACCGATAATTCAGGCACCTATGGCGGGTGTTCAAAATGAGCAACTTGCTCTTGCTGTGAGTGAGGCTGGAGGGTTAGGCTCTTTGCCTTGCGCCATGTTATCACCAGCACAATTAATTGAGCAGCTAGAAGTACTTAGCCAAAAAACAACGAAACCTTTTAATCTTAACTTTTTTTGTCATAGGGTTGCTGATTACACGAACGAACAAAAGCAGCTATGGCATAATATGCTGGCACCTTATTTTGCAGAGTATGAAATTGACCCGCAAAGTTTAACCGCAGGGGCATCCCGTCAGCCTATAAACCAAGCCGTTGTTGATATTATTGCATCCTATAAACCGGCGGTTGTGAGTTTTCATTTTGGTTTACCTAAGCACGCTATTGTGGCGCAAATAAAAAGCTGGGGCACTAAAGTAATTTCAACGGCGACCACTTTAGATGAAGCTATTTGGCTCAGTGAAAATGGCGCTGATGCTGTTATTGCTCAGGGTTTAGAAGCTGGAGGGCATCGAGGGCATTTTTTATCAATGGATTTAAGCTTGCAACAAACCACTGAGCAGTTAGTTAAGCGTTGTGTTGAGCATTTATCATTACCGATTATTGCTGCAGGAGGTATTGCAACGCCAGATGATGTTAAGCATATGAAAGTGCTGGGAGCCAGTGGAGTTCAAGTTGGTAGCGCTTATTTATTATGTAAAGAGGCAAAAACATCTGCTTTACATCAGCAAGCTATTTTAGAGCAGGCTCAAGATAGCACCGCACTAACTACTTTGTTTTCAGGTCGGGCTGCGCGGGGGATTCAAAACCGCGTCATGCTCGAGTTAGGTACTATGCCAGAGGGCGTGCCTTCGTTTCCTCACGCTAGTAGCGCAATAACTGCATTAAGAACATGCGCTGAAAAAGCAGGCCAAAGTGATTTTTCGCCTTTATGGTGTGGTCAAAAGTATGTGCCTCGGGTGGGGGTATCAGCTGCGGATATTACGCATATTTTAATGAAAAAATGGTAATGTTTAATGCCTGATAACCCACTTTTATCGCTTGGCGATAGTTACGAAGTGCTTATAAATAAGCTTAAAACACAATTGGCAGGTATTTACCCTCAACAGCTTGTCGCGCGCAATACCGTGTTATTGCCCCAAGGCGATGTACAGCGTTATGGCTATTTAATTGTGGAGGGGGTTTTAGGTGCTATTCATGATGATATTGATGGCGGGCAAAAATGCAAAGAGTTTTATTTTAAAAATGAGTTTGCATTGCTGTTTGCCAATTGGATGACCTCAAGCCCCGCTTTTTACCAATTAAAAGTAATTAATGAGGCAAGTGTAATTAAAGTACCGCTAACACTATTTGAGCAAGCACAGTACCAACTCATTAAGCAGCAACTCATTGCGCAGCAACTAATATTTAAAGAAGCCAAAGAAGCATTTTTATTACTCAACAGCCCCGAGCAGCGATACTGTTACTTGCTTAAACATAAACCGCATTGGTTGGCGCAGTTAAGCTTAAGCCAAGTGGCTATGTATATAGGTATTTCGGCTATTTCGTTATCACGAATTCGTAAGCGACTTAACTTAAGTTAAGTGCTGTTTTTATAAAGCACTATACACTCCCCATTTTTAAGCCTTAATGCCTTGGAGTGTTATGTTTTTAATTGCCCAATCATTGGTTGCCGTCGCGACTTTACTCGACTTAGCTTCATTTCAGTTTAAGTCCCGACGCATTATCTTATGTTGTTTATTTACCTCTGTGTTATTAACCTCAGTCCACTTTTTTATTTTGGGTTATAACAGTGCCGGCTGCTTAATGCTTATTGCCGCGTTACGTTATTTTTACTGCATATACTTTAAGCATACTTGGGCCATGTTTGGATTTATGGCAGTGAGTTGTTTAGCCGTTTATTTAACATGGCAAGATTGGTTTAGTGGCTTTGCGCTGGTGGCGACATTAATACAAACCATTGCTTCATTTCAAAATAGAGACTTGCACTTGAGGTTATGTATGGTGGTGGGAACCTCTTTTTGGATAACGCATAATATTTTTGCTGGCTCCCCTGTGGCAATAATTATGGAAAGCCTATTTTTAAGTAGTAACTTATTTGGTTTATATCGATTTTATATTAGTAAAAAAGTCTTGCTGAACCTCAAGTAGGAACGTAAAATGCAGCAATGTAAACTTATTAAAAGAACTGTTTGGCAATTTCTTTTAATAAAAAGGTTTCTCGAATAATCGACAATCCTTGTTTATCGCTATTAGCTAATGTGCGTTCGTTGTGAGCTATCGCCTCAAAAATATTTACCCATTTAGCTTGCATACCATTTTGTTGCTCATAGTGCTCAAGCTGTGCTTGGCCGAGTTGTTCGTTAATTTCGCATACATAACAGTATGACTTTATATGAATAATATCAAAGTCATCTTTGTACCAAGGACGATATTCTTCATAGAGGCCAAACTCACTGCAGATTTTTATATTTTGCGCGCCAGTTTCTTCATTAAGCTCTCTGATAAGTCCTTGTTCAATGCTTTCGTGTAAGTCTACGCCACCACCGGGTAAACTAAAATCGTCATAGCGCTGAGTGTACATTAATAAAATGTACTGCTGTTTAAATACAATTGCGCGAGCAGTAGGGCGAGTAAACTGACGACCTTGAGTAATATTAATAGTGGGGTGAATAGTGGTTTTTAATAGGCGCATAACGACTCCAGCAATAAAGGTAAATTATATCAGTTGGTTGTATTAATTACTTCATTGTTAAAAAGTAATTAACTGAAAAGATTGTTAATTTAAGCGTTTATACATATATCTGTAGTTATAATGGCGAACTATTAAAAAATAAAATGTCATTGTTTTAGTCCTGCTCTGAATACCTTTCATTTGTTTAAAGGGGTGAGTAGAATAATAAAAAAGCATAGGGATTAATCATGTTAAATATACTTTTAGTTGATGACGACATCGAATTTAGTGATGTTATTTGTCATATTGTTGAGTTTCTTGGGCATAATATTCAAACTGCAACCAGTTTAGAAGAAGCGCATCAGTGGTTTGAGAATAATTCCTTTGATCATGTATTACTGGATTTCATGTTACCCGATGGTAGCGGCTTGCATTTATTAGATCATTTAAAAATGATTGGTCAATCTCCTAAAGTCACTCTTATTTCAGGGCACCCATCGGTTAAGGGGATTTTAGCCGATATGTGTGAGCCCAATGTAACGCATTTATTAAAGCCGCTGCAGCGAGAAGATTTAGAACTGGTTTTAAATGGTCCTAAAAAAACTGTTAAAAAAGCTAAGAAAAACGCTATCACCCATCATTTTGATACCTTAATTGGTGAATCTGAGGCAATGCAAAAGCTCTATACTATGATAGAGCGCGTAGCTAAAACCAATGCTAACGTTATGCTTATGGGTGAAAGCGGAGCAGGTAAAGAGGTGGTAGCGCAAGCGATTCATAATGCCAGTCAATGCGAAGGACCTTTAGTTGCTAGCAACTGTGGCGCCCTTTCAAAAGAGCTTATTGGCAGTGAATTATTTGGTCACGAAAAAGGCGCATTTACCGGTGCCATTGCCCGTAAAGAGGGCGTGTTTGAACAAGCCGATGGCGGAACGTTATTTCTTGATGAAGTCACTGAAATGCCGATTGATATGCAGCCTAATTTACTGCGTGTACTTGAAACTAAAAAAGTAACACGGGTTGGCGGTAATCGTGAGTTACCAGTAAATTGCCGTGTTATTTCAGCGACTAATCGCTCCCTTACCGATTTAGCGCAGAATAATATTTTACGTGAAGATATTTACTTTAGGCTCGCTGTTTTTCCAATTGATATACCGCCACTACGAGAGCGAAAAGAAGATATTCCATTACTCTCAAAAGCATTTTTAGAGCAGTTGAACGATGAAAATGGTACAGCGTTTGCTTGGGCTAACGAGCAACTTAAAGAGCTGCAAACGTACGACTGGCCAGGTAATGTACGTGAACTTCGTCATGCAATTCATCGCGCTTTTATTATGAGCGATCCACAAACAAGCGATGTGGCACTGCCTGATAACCTAGAGTCACCTTTTTCACGAGTAAATAATCAAGCTCAGGAAAATCAGGTTTCTGCAGGACAAACCATTGAAGAAGTTGAAAAAGAGCTTATTCATGCAACACTCGATAAAGTACAAGGTAATAAAACATTGGCTGCACAAATGTTAGGTATAAGTACTAAAACGCTTTATAACCGCCTTAACGCATATGGTGGCATTGGCGAATATAAATAAAACAACATGAGGATAGTATGGCATTAACTAAACAAATAAAGCCTTTAAACGAATTAGTACATGATGCGCGGGCACCGTTAAATCGTATTTCAATGAATGCTGAGCTTATCAAGCTAGTACTTGAAAACGATATGCCCGTCGAAAAAGCACTCGAGGCACTCGATAAAATAATTGTTAATTGCCAAGCATGTAGTGACAGTTTACAGCTTATTTCAGACTCAAAATAATAAAAACCAGGACGATAAATGATTAAACGCAAACAGCAAGGCAAAGCAAATGTAGTATGGGCGTTATTTATCTCCATAATACTATGCATTATTGTAGGTAATGCATTTTTAGCGGTTAATACCATACAAGGCTTAACGCGTACTCAGCAAAGTTTAGATAACACTAATATGTTAAGCACGGCGATAGAGCAATTGCACCTTTCGGTAGTGCAAGCTGAGTCGGGGCAGCGTGGGTATTTATTAACTCAAACGGATGATTATTTAGTGCCTTACTACGATGCTATCGCACAAATAAAGTCTCAAACGAACCATGTGAGCGCCTTACATTCTGAAATTGACGGGCAGGCTGAGCGTATTGCACAGCTGTTACTCTTGGTTGAAGCTAAAATAGCTGAGCTTAAAAAAACGGTTAAATTAGCATTAAATGATAAAGAAAAACGCGCTTTAGTAATACTGAACTCACATGAAGGGCGAGACCTATATAGAGAGATCCGTCAGCGAGTTAATGATATACAAGAACGTGAATTGCTGTTTAAAGTCAGTCACTTTTCGAAATTAGCACAAATTAAGAAAGAAGCTAAAATCACTTTTGGTATTACTGCAGTGACCAGCGCATTGTTGATTTTGGGTATGTTTTTATTGGCTAGACTTAATTTAAAAAATGCGGCCGAGTATCGTGCTGAGCTTGAAATGCAAAACGAAACCTTAGCCAGTAAAGTGACCGAACGTACCCAAGAACTTACGTTATATTCTGATGAGTTAAGTCGCAGTAACCGAGAGTTAGAAGAGTTTGCTTTTGTTGCCAGTCATGACTTGCAAGAGCCGCTAAGAAAAATCCAAGCATTTAGTGATCGGCTTGAAAGCATGTTTAAAGACGAGTTGGGCGAAAAAGGCGCAGATTACATTGCCCGCATGAAAAATGCCGCACAAAGGATGTCTAATTTAATTAATGATTTATTAGAGTTCTCTCGAGTAACAACTCGAGGTAAAGATTTTACCGACACCAATCTAAATAGCATACTTAATGATATTTTAAGCGATTTAGAAATAGCCATTAATGAGTCTAATGCGCAAGTGATAACGGTTGATATGCCAATCATTCAGGCTGATCCGAGTCAAATGCATCAGCTGTTTTTAAACTTAATTTCAAATGCAGTGAAGTTTAGAGCGCCTAACGTAAATCCTGTTATTGATATTAGCTTTGAACGAATTAGCGAGTTTAGTGAAGACCATAATAGTAAAGTAAGTTGGCATGTCATTACCGTAAAAGATAATGGTATCGGCTTCTCTGATGAGTACGCGGATAAAATATTTGTGCCATTTCAGCGTTTACATGGCCGTTCAGAATATAAAGGAACCGGCATTGGATTATCTGTGTGTCGCAGAATTGTAGAGCGACATGGCGGAACTATTACAGCAATAAGCACCCCTAACGAAGGCGCAACCTTCATTATTAAACTACCTGTGGATGCAGAGTTATTCACATTACAAGGAGAGGCATAATATGCCATTAACAAACGTAAAACCCATTACCATTTTAATGGCAGACGATGATGAAGATGATCGTTTATTAACCCAAGATGCCCTCGCTGAAAGTCGCGTTTTAAATGAATTACACTTTGTTGAAGACGGTGTAGAGCTTTTAGAGTATTTAGAGCGTAAAGGCAAGTTTGAAGATAAAACCCTGTCACCAAGACCTGGCTTAATTTTACTTGATTTAAACATGCCGAGAATGGATGGACGTGAAGCACTTCAAGCGATTAAAGCCAACCCTAATTTAAAAGGTATTCCCGTTGTTATTTTAACTACTTCTAAGCAAGAAGAAGACATGGTTAAAGGTTATAACCTAGGCGCTGCGTCTTACATAACTAAGCCGGTTACGTTTGACGGGTTAGTTGAGTTGATGAAAACGCTGGGTAAATACTGGGTTGAGTTTGTAGAGCTACCAAGCACGTTTAACGATTAAGCATATTATTAAAACAGGAGACGCTATGTTAGCAAAGGCAACGAAACTGCTATTGGTTGAAGACGATGAAGATGATTATATTTTAACTCGTGACTATTTAGAGCAGCTCAGTTCCCATGTGTTTGACATAGAGTGGATAAGCTCTCCTGAGCAGGCAATACATGTACTAAGTAAAAATGAGCATGATATTTGCCTGCTTGACTATCGCTTAGGTGCCTCAGATGGCTTAAGTGTTTTAAAGCAAGCGATTAAGAATGGCTTTTGTGGGCCTATTATCATGTTAACGGGGCAATCTAACGATGCGCTAGATTCGGCTGCGCTTGATGCTGGTGCGGTTGATTACTTAGTTAAAAGTGAAATGAGTGGTAGCCGGTTTGCCCGTTCTATTCGTTATGCTCTAGCACGCCGCGATGTAGAAGATGAGCGGGTGGAGCGTTTAAAAGCGGAGGCTGAAAACCGTTCAAAAGACCGCTTTTTAGCGCATTTAAGCCACGAACTGAGAACTCCCTTGTCGTCTATTTTAGGCTATACCGAACTACTTATGCTCAGTGATTTTAGCAAGCAAGCTGAAAATGAGTTGGGCGTTATTTATCGTAATGGCAAACACTTATTGAGCTTACTGAATGATGTTTTAGATTTATCTAAAATTGCAGTCGATAAGCTTGAGCTAAGCTTGGGGGATGTTAATCTTGATAGCCTAATGGCCGACGTGTTTACGCTAATGCGTGTATCAGCCCTTGATAAAGGTTTATCATTAAAATTTGAATCATTGGAGCCTTTGCCATTAGTTATTCGTGTAGATGCTACTCGGGTTCGACAAATTCTCATTAACCTGATAAATAATGCGATAAAATTTACCGAGCAAGGCGAAATTATCGTTAACGCATGGACAGAGACGGTGGCTGAACGTGAAATGCTCTTTTTTAGCATTAAAGATTCAGGCTTGGGTATTGCTCCAGAAAAACAAGCACTCATCTTTAAGCCTTTTGAGCAAATTGCCGATGTAGAGTCGCGCTCAGTAGGTGGTGCGGGCTTGGGATTAGCTATTTGTTCTGAGCTACTTAGTCGTATGCAGGGCACCATTTCATTAGATTCTTATGTAGGTGAGGGCTCAACGTTTACCATTTCCTTATACCCTGGTGATATCAGACAGGTAGAGCGCAATTTATTAAAACTTGATTTAACCCCCAACATGCAGCAAAAAGTAGCGCCATGCGAAGTAAGTGGCAAAGTGTTGGTGGTGGATGACTTACGCGATTTACGCGTGTTAGTTGGCCATTTAATTGGCTCAGCGGGTGCAGATGTAGATTATGCCGATAATGGCAAACAAGCGCTTGATAAGGTTAAAAAGCAACTCGCAGAAGGGCGCGCCGCTTACGATATTATATTTTTAGATATTCATATGCCGGTTATGGGCGGAAAAGAAGCAGCGATTGAACTTAGAAAGTTAGGGTTTAAAGGGGCGATTATTGCTTTAACCGCGGCCACCATGAAAGGCATTCATAACGAACTAACCGCGCTAGGGTTTGACGATATGATTGCTAAACCTGTGGATTCCAACTTACTTTACCAATGCTTAGAGTCAGCGCTGGGGAAAAAAACACAACGTGTTTCATCGATACAGCCAACGCCAAAACATAATACTAATATAAAGCGATTTTTATTAGTGGAAGACGATGCTGATGCCGGACAAATTACTCAGTTATTATTAGAAAGTTTGGATGTAGACACGGATATAGCAACAAGTGTCAAAGACTGTAAGGCGACGCTTGAGCATAACAGTAATTACGACAAAGTATTACTCGATATGCATTTACCCGATGGTTCAGGTTTAGAGCTTGCTGGGTTTATTAAAGAACACTATCCTGATATTCAACGAGTTATTATTAGTGGAATGGAGCCTGATGCCGTACACATTAGGCAGCTAGAAATAGAGCAAGTTTTGCTTAAACCAATAAACTTGGCGCTATTAAGTAAACTTGTTTAACGCCACTATTTGCCAATTTATATAATAATTAGCTAGGTAATATTAACGACCGATTGGCGTATGACTAATTCGGGCTGAAATAAAGTTTGAATAGGCTGTACGCTTTTTTGATATACATGGCTCAGTACCCACTGTGCAGCTACTTTTCCCATTTCATCTATTGGGTAATTAATAGTGCTTAAAGGGGGGTATACATGGCGGGTAAAGAACACGTTATCGTAGCCTATTATTGAAAGTTGTGCGGGTAGTTCAATGCCATGCTCTCTGGCACTGACCATTGCACCCGTTGCCATTTCGTCATTGGCGCACACTAAGGCAGTAATGGCGGGGTTATTTTTATAAAGAGCAGAAAATCCTTCGTAGCCGCTATCTTCTATAAAGTCACCTTCATACAAACTGTTTTCATCAAACTCAATGGCATGTTCAGCAAGTGCTTGTTTATGTCCGTTTAAACGCTCTTGAGCGTCTTTTTTCCATAAAGGGCCGCTAATGTAAGCAATGTTTTTGTGACCAGACTCAAGAATGTATTTAGTCGCTAAATAGCCCCCTTTAACATTATCAAGAATAATACAGCGATCGGCGAGCTCAGGAATATGGCGATTAAGTAAAACAAACGGCGTTTTACCTTTGCTCAGCTTTATTAAATATTCATCGCTAACCGCTTCAACATGCAAAATAAGTGCATCACAATTACGGCTAATTAAAAACTCTATGCCTTGTTGTTCCCGCTCTGCGTCACTGTGCCCTGCGGTAATAATAACGTGTTTACCTTGTTTTCTGAGGGTGTTTTCTATGCCGCTCATCATAGGGCCATAAAAAGGACCTTTTAACTCAGAAACCAATAAGCCAGCACTATTAGAGCAATTAGAGGCCAGCGATTGCGCAATAGAATTTGGGCGGTAGCCTAATTCTTCCATCGCTAAAGTCACTTTTTTTCTGGTTGCATCACTTACGTTTGCATTGTTGTTCATTACTCTTGAAACAGTGGCAAGTGATACCCCTGCAAGCTTTGACACCTCATAAATGGTGGCCATACTATTCCTTGTTACAAATTACTTTTTTGTGTTAAATCGGCGGTGATTTTTTTTATGGTTTTGTTATCTAAGTTGTATTTAGTCATTATTAAAGCCACAAGTATACTGCCAATAGCAGGGTAGAGTGTAAATGAGGTTAAAATACCGCTTTTAGTTGCTTCGCTTAATTCTACATTGGCTTGATACTGATAATACGCAAGTAACCAACCCGCTATAGCGCCGCCTAATGCGAGCCCCAATTTGATAAAAAATACCACGCTTGCATAAACCAAACCTGTGAGTCGTTGACCATTTTGCCAAACTCCGTAGTCAATAGCATCTGCCATTTTTGCCCACAATAAAGGTGTCGCCATTTGAGTGAAAAAGCACCATAAAAAATACATTAAAAAGGCGAGTAAAACTTGCTCATTAGGGACAAAAAAAGCAAAACAGCTCAATATGGCAGAAATATATTGCAGATAAATATAAGCCGTTTTTTTATCTAAGCGTTTACTTAAAGGTTGCGCACACGCACAGCCTATAATATTACCGACCATACCTAAAGTCACAAATTCGGTGATTAAATCTTCTTTTCCAAGAACATACTTTACATAGTAAATAGCTAATGTCGTGCGCAGCACCATACTGGTCAATAATATCAGTGCTGCCATACACAATATTTTAAACGGCTGATTTTGCCATAAAACGTGAAGTTGTGTTTTTAAAGATAATTTATGTGGTGGATTGATCACCCGCTCTTTGGTGTAACGAAAACAAATTAGAAATAACACTACACCAAGGCAACTCATAACCAGCATGGTGAGTTGATAGCCCAACTCGTTATTACCCTCCCCAAACCACTTTACTAAAGGTAAAGTGCAGCTCGTAACCAATAACCCCCCCAGCATGCCAAACACAAATCGATATGATTGAATAGAAACCCGTTCGTTAGGATTGCTACTGAGTACGCCGCCAAGTGCCGAATAAGGAATGTTAATTGCGGTATAAACCAACATTAGCAAGGTGTAGGTAACGAACGCGTAAATAATTTTGTTGCCGTCATCCATCGCGGGGGTAGTAAAGGTAATCACGCTTATAACAGCAAAGGGGATGGCAAGCCAAAGTAGGTACGGTCGGTAGCTACCGTATTTTGTATGAGTGGCATCGGTCAGGGCGCCCATTATTGGGTCTGTAACTGCATCAATGACTCTGACGACTAAAAAAAGGGTACCAACAACAGCAGGCGAAATACCAAAAATGTCGGTGTAAAAAAAGGTTAAAAATAGCATTACGGTTTGAAAAATAATATTACTTGCCGTGTCACCTAGGCCATAAGCTATTTTTTCTTTTTTACTCAGCATAAAAGCCACTCATTATTATTTTTGGCGCTGTTTAAGAAAATCACGATACGCAATTGCGCTTTGTTTTAAGGTGCGTTGTTGAGTTTGGTAATCAACATAGACTAGCCCAAAGCGTTTTTCATAGCCATAGGCCCATTCAAAATTATCCATTAAACTCCATGCAAAGTAGCCTTGCACATTAACGCCTTGCTCAACGGCATTATGAACGGCATTAAGGTGTGTATGGTAGTAATTGATACGATGTATGTCATCTACTTTTCCATCTATTAATACATCGGCCATCGCTGCACCGTTCTCAGTTATATATACTTTGGGTAGCGTGTAACGATCATTTAATGCAAGTAGGAGTTCACACAATCCCTGTGGGTATATTTCCCAGCCCATATCAGTGGTGGCAATATTTTCTAAAGGAGCTTCGCTAAACCAATGATCTGGCGTATTTTTGTAATGGATACGAGTATAGTAATTAACCCCTAAAAAATCGATTTTTTGGCTAATAATTGCCATGTCGCCATTTGCAACATCAGGTTTTGCATCATTTGCAAGCTCCTTAATCACTTCAGGGTAGCGGCCTTCCAGCACTGCTTGAATATACCATTGGTTATGATAGTCATCAGCTAATTTAGCAGCGCGTTCATCGTCAGGAGTAAATGGATAGGCAGGGCTAAAATTAAGCACAATACCGGCCTCTATCTTAGGGCAGTTTTTGCGTATCACTTGCATCGCAAGTCCATGGGCGAGTAATAAGTGGTGCGCCGCTTGGCGTCCTGCTTTTTGACTTTTTATGCCTGGTGCATGTACCCCTATTTCATAGCCTAGGTAGGCACTACAAAACGGTTCGTTTAAGGTCGCATAAGAATCCACTAAGCCCTCTAGTTGCTGAGTTACTATATGAGCGTAATGAGCAAATTGATACGCGGTATCGCGATTTAGCCAACCACCGTTGTCTTCTAAATGTTGTGGCAAATCCCAGTGATATAAAGTGACATAAGTTTTAATATTGCGTGCTTTAAGAGCTTGTAGTAATGACTTATAGAACGCCATGCCCTGAATGTTTAAACTTCCATCTTCGTGTAAAACGCGGGGCCAAGAAATAGAAAGTCGATAGGCATCAACGGCTAAATCGGCAATCATTTGAACGTCTTGTTGCCAATATTTTACATGCTCACAGGCGTGATTGCCGTTACTGTTATCTGCAATGGTGTTTGGTTTGCTACAAAAAGTATCCCAAATACATGGTAGGCGCGTGTTGTGGCTTCCCTCTATTTGAAAAGAGGCCGTGGCAACACCAAAAATAAACGGCGATTTTAAAAGGGCTGACGTGCCTGGCAAAGAAATTGTTTTAAACACAATGAGATACGTCCTTAAGCTTGCAATAATAATGCGCTTTACCGTAATTAGCTAAGCAATAGAAATTGTATAATACAGCAATGTAAGCGCTTACAATATTATTTGTAAATAAATTGATAAATTTTCTCTGTATGCTATAAATGTAAGCGCTTACATTTGGTGTTGCAACTATTATCTGCTTTTTAAGTTTTACTAAACGCAATTAAATAGAGGTAACAATCTGATAATTATAAATAATTAGAGATTATACTATGGCACATATCACACAGCCACTACCGGCAGCAGAAAACAGCCAAAAACCAGGGTCTACACACACCTTTGCGTTAACATCGCTTACGACCTTGTTTTTTATGTGGGGTTTTCTTACCTGCCTGAACGATATTTTAATTCCGTATTTAAAGGGAATGTTCTCCCTTAATTACACCCAAGCAATGTTGGTACAATTTTGTTTTTTTGGTGCCTACTTTGTTATGTCAATTCCTGCAGGAAAACTCGTTAGTAAAATAGGTTACCAATTTGGTATTGTTGTTGGTTTGGTTGTTGCTTCGATAGGGTGTGCATTATTTTACCCCGCTGCAGAGGCACATGTTTACGAACTATTTTTACTTGCTTTATTTGTGCTTGCTTCAGGGATCACTATTTTACAAGTCTCTGCTAACCCTTATGTAAGCGTATTAGGGCCTGCAAAAACAGCGTCTTCGCGTTTAACCATGACCCAAGCTTTTAACTCTTTAGGAACAACGGTTGCGCCATTATTTGGTAGTTGGTTGATTTTGTCTGAAATTAGTCAAGCTACAGCCGAAGAAGTTAAGTTCCCTTACTTAATGCTCAGTGCAAGTTTACTAACACTGGCTATTATTTTTGCTTTTTTGAAGTTACCTAAACTCGGTAAAGCGATTGATAGTGAAGCTGAAAATCAAGGTGACACTGAGTTTGTTGACTTAGGCAGTGTTTGGAAATATCGCCATCTTATTTTGGGCGCTATTGGTATTTTTGTTTATGTAGGTGCTGAAGTTGCGATTGGTAGCTTTTTAGTCGGCTTTTTAACCCTTGACCATATTGCAGGTTTACCAGAGCAACAAGCTGCACATTATATTAGCTATTATTTTGCAGGTGCAATGATAGGGCGATTTGCTGGCGCTGCGATTATGCAAAAATTAAATGCAGCCAAGGTGTTAGCTTGTCATGGTATTTTGGCCGGTGTGTTAGTGTTAATTGCAATGACAGGTCAAGGGTCACTCGCTATGTGGGCTATTTTATTGGTTGGTCTGTGTAACTCTATTATGTTCCCTACTATTTTTAGTTTAGCGCTTCAAGGCTTGGGTAAATACACCTCACAGGGGTCGGGTATTTTATGCTTAGCGATTGTAGGTGGAGCTATTATTCCATTACTACAAGGTATGCTGGCTGACAATATCGGTGTGCAACTAGCGCTTATACTGCCTATTGGCTGCTATTTATATATTACTTACTTCGCGCTGTTTGGTGCAAAAAAAACAACGTCAACTCGTCTTTGAGTTTTAGGTGAATGCTATGATTATTAAACGAACTTTTTCAGTCACTGCACTGATGCTAGCAGCAATAGCCAGCAGCGGTTGTTCGCAACCCTCTAACAGTGCTAGCGATGCGACAAATCAAAAAGAAATTTGGCCAACAATAGAAACCGGTATTAAAAGCGATGCTCAAATGGAGCAAAAAATCGCAGATATGCTAAAGACCATGACACTAGAGCAAAAAATAGCGCAAATGATCCAACCTGAAATTCGTCATATTACGGTTGAAGATATGCGTAAATATGGCTTTGGCTCCTATTTAAACGGCGGTGGCTCGTTTCCAAATAACAATAAACATGCAACCCCCGAAGACTGGGTTGATTTAGCTGAAAAGATGTATCAAGCGTCTATTGATGATTCCCTCGATGGCAGCACGATTCCTACAATGTGGGGCACTGATGCGGTACATGGACACAACAATGTGATTGGTGCGACTTTATTTCCGCATAATATTGGTTTAGGGGCGGCGAACAACCCTGAACTTATTGAAAAAATTGCCGCAGCAACGGCGCGTGAAGTTATGGTTACCGGTATTGACTGGGTATTTGCACCTACGGTTGCCGTAGTGCGAGATGATCGTTGGGGTCGTACTTACGAGGGGTATTCTGAAGACCCTGAAATAGTAAAAGCATATTCAGCCTCAATTGTTAAAGGCTTACAAGGCGCTGTTGATGAAGACTTTTTATCAGATACGCGGGTAGTCAGTACGGTTAAGCATTTTTTAGGTGATGGCGGTACTGTGAATGGCGATGATCAAGGTAATAATATCGCCTCTGAAGAAGAATTATTTGCGCTTCATGCTCAAGGTTATGTTGGTGGTTTGGGTGCAGGTGCACAAACGGTAATGGCCTCGTTTAATAGCTGGCATGGTGAAAAAATTCACGGCAGTAAATATTTACTGACCGATGTGCTTAAAGATAAGATGGGTTTTGATGGCTTTGTTGTCGGTGACTGGAATGGCCACGGGCAGGTTAAAGGCTGTTCTAATAGTAACTGTGCTCAAGCGGCTAATGCGGGCTTAGACGTATACATGGCACCGGATGAGTGGAAACCATTATTTAGCAACTTGGTTAACCAAGCTAATAGCGGTGAAATCCCACTCAGTAGAATTAATGATGCAGTAACGCGTATTTTACGCGTTAAAATGCGTGCAGGGTTATTTGATAAACCAAGCCCTGCGAAGCGTCCCCTGTCTGGAAAAACTGAAATTATTGGTAGTAGCGATCACCGTGCAGTGGCTAAACAGGCTGTACGCGAGTCTTTAGTATTACTTAAAAATAAGCAGCAGTTACTGCCATTATCACGTAAAATCAACGTATTAGTCGCAGGCATAGGGGCTGATAACATAGGTATGCAGTCGGGTGGTTGGAGCGTTACGTGGCAAGGTACAGGTAATAAAAACAGTGATTTTCCTGGTGGCAGCTCTATTTATGCAGGTATTAAAGATACTGTAGAGCAAGCTGGTGGCAGTGCAGCGCTGAGCGTTGAAGGGGAATATACTGCACGCCCTGATGTTGCCATTGTGGTGTTTGGTGAGCAACCATACGCAGAGGGTAATGGTGATGTTGATAACCTCGAATACCAGCGCGGTAATAAAAGCGACTTAGCGTTACTACGTAAGTTTAAAGATGCGGGAATCCCTGTTGTTTCATTATTTATAAGCGGTCGCCCTATGTGGGTTAATGCTGAGCTTAACGCCAGTGATGCGTTCGTTGCTATTTGGCTTCCAGGTAGTGAAGGCGATGCTATTAGCGATGTCTTGTTTAAAAATGCAGACGGCTCTATTAATCATGACTTTAAAGGCAAGCTATCGTTTTCCTGGCCTAATAATCCAATTGATAATGAAAACCGTAACGACGAAGCTTACAGCCCATTACTTCCTTATGGTTTTGGTTTAACTTACAACGATAGTAATGTCTTAAAAGATGACTTGGTGGAGCAAACTCAACAGACTGAAAAACTGGATGATTTAGTATTGTTTGAGCGTGCAATTAAAGCACCGTGGTCACTGGTTTTAAAAAGTGGTGAGCAACAAAAAACGGTGGCGAGCAGTCGCGAGTCATTAGGTGCGGTGAGCATCCAAACATTTGATAAAGAGGTGCAAGAAGATGCGCGCGCTATTCGTTTTAATGGCCAAGCAATGGCTGGGGTTAATTTAGCCGCTGCGTTTCCATCTGACTTACGCTCATACGTTGAGAGTAATGGCCAACTGCAAATGCAAATTAAAGTAGATAAAGCCGCGGCTAGTCCGTTATGGGTTGGTATGGGGTGTGGTGAGAGTTGTCAGGGTAAGTTTGATATTACTGATAACCTTGAGCAATCAGGTCAATGGCAAACATTAAACATCAACTTAAGTTGTTTTGCAGAGCAAGGTGTTGATTTAGCACAAGTGTTCACCCCTTGGCAGTTAAGCACGCAAGGTGATTGGCATGTATCTATTGCTAAGCTGGCTATTACAGCAAATGCTGTCGAGCAAAGTAGTGTTACTTGTAAGTAGTCAATAACCTATTAACAAACATCAATAAGCAGGTACTAAATGTACCTGCTTATTGCTTTAAAACCGCGTATACAAAAACCTACCAAATTAGTCCTTTCTTACTTTCATTCCATTCTATGTGATTGATTATATTCAGCTCAATAGTTATCATAAAAACATAATAAAACTGCATTCGCTTTTGCGTTAATTATTTGAGAGTATGCCGAAATATTAAAAGCGTTATGTAATTAACAGGTAAGAGAATGAATCAAATAAAGCTGGCTTCGCAGAACATACAGCCTTCAAAAATAGTCTGTGTGGGGCGCAATTACAGTGCGCATATTGCTGAATTAAACAACGAACACCCTGAGCAAATGGTAATTTTTAATAAGCCTAATAGCGCGATCACTAATACCTTACTCTCTTCCCATAACGGTGATACGTTGCATTATGAAACTGAATTATGCTTTGTGGTTAAAAATAAACAACTTGTGGGCGTAGGGGTTGGACTTGATTTGACTAAGCGAGCTTTGCAAAGCAGTTTAAAAGAAAAGGGCTTGCCGTGGGAACGTGCTAAAGCATTCGATGGCTCAGCATTATTTAGTGATTTTATTGAGTTAACGCCAGAAATGACATCGTTTATATTTGAATTACATATTGATGGCAAGCCGGTTCAACATGGTGATAGCCAACTTATGTTGTACCAACCTGCACAAATATTGGCTGAGGTTAGTCAGTTTATGAGCCTCGAAGAAGGCGACATTATTATGACTGGCACGCCTGCTGGCGTAGGGATGGTTAGTACTGGACGAGAGTTCAACGTTGCTCTTTATTCTGGTCAGCAGTGTTTATTGGAGCATCATTGGTCTGTGAGTCAAAGTTAAGGACATACTGAGTATAGGTTTTATTAAAGTCCTCAAAGTGTTCATTTAACCAGTATTTTTGGTTATTTTTGTATTGTTCAGAGACTAGAATGTTATTTTTTAGTGTGTGGTTAATTTTTTTAATTGCTTGTGATGCAAAGTCATTAGGGGCATTGGTGGCACAGCCAACCGCTATGGGGACTAATTTATTCTTATTTTGTGCAATTGCTAGGTTTACGATATTTGATTGATTACCTTTATTGAAGTAACTAGTTATAAATGGGTAATCAAGCGAATAATCTAAAGACCCATGCTTTAAGCGCTCCATTACAACACCGCTTTCATTATCACTACTCCAACTCATAGAAACATTGGAGTGAGTTAGTGAATTTTCAATAATATTGTTAATCTGCACAGAAAATCTGCGAGCATCAGCTTGACCGTAAGTAAAGTTCTCATCAGTAAGCAAACTAACTAAGTTTATAGGGATTCCATGTTTTGTGGTTAATTCAGGTGCTTTTGCTGCGGTAGTAATGATATTAAATGGGGGGGTAAATAGACGTAGGTATTGAATATATAAACTGTTTATTTGCACTGTGCTTATAAATAGCGCATGGGAAACAGACGTTTTTACCTTCATCTATATATTTATTAATACGCTTTTGCGGTAAAACTAAGCGAGTATGTTTAACGCCTTTAATGGTTGAGATGAGTTGCTCAGTTAAATTATCACATAAGCCGGATTGGGAATCATCAGCATCTAAATGAAATGGAGGGGTTTTACTTTGTAGCCATAAAATTTCCTCTACCGGTTTAGCTATTAGAGTGTGACTATAAAGAGAAAAAATAACTAAAGTGCTCAGGCATAAAAAACGAAGAGGCAACATAACAAATAGATCGTCCTTGAAAATTTGCTGCGCATTATACCGATAATGTTTAAAAAATAAACATAAAGAATAGCAAAGAATCAACATTATTGAATAACATTTACCCTTTGCTTAATTTCATTAGTAAGGCATTGGATTATTTCTAAATATGATATCAATCGCTGATAACACGTCATCGCTCAGTGTTAGGTCAAACGCATCAATGTCTTCCTTTAATTGCGCCATAGTAGTGGCACCAATAATAGATGATGTCACTCCATCAACTTGATTACACCAAGCCAGCGCTAATTGAGCTGGGGTGATAGCGTGTGCATGGGCAAGTTCAACATACTCTTTGGTCGCCTGTTGTGATTGTGGCGTATCACGAAAAATACCGTTACGCTGCATAAATGTCCAGCGGGAGTCTTCAGGGCGTGCTCCATTTAGGTATTTACCGGTTAATAGCCCTGCGGCCAATGGTGACCAAGGTAAATAAGCAATATCTTCATGTACACATTGTTCTATTAAATAAGGCCAATCTTTGGCATGTACTAGGCTAAACTCGTTTTGGATTGACACCATTTTTGGCAAGTTATGCTCTTTTGATAAATTTAAAAATTGGCTAATTCCCCAAGGCGTATCATCAGAAAGCCCACAATGCTTAATTTTTCCTGCTTTAACACACGCATCTAACCCCTCTAAAATATCAAGCATATCAGCGGTGTGTTGTTCTGCATCGACATCAGTAAATTTAAGCATGCCAGGCCATTGCCTTGCAAAATGAGGAGTGCAACGATTTGGCCAATGTAATTGGTATAAGTCAATATAATCTGTTTGTAAGCGCTTTAGAGACTGATCAACGGCATCAATAACAGCTTGGCGAGTAATATCACCGCCATCACGGATCCATGAAAGCCCATTACCGGCAATTTTAGTTGCAATAACAATGTCTTTTCGTTTTTGTGAATTACGTGCTATCCAATTGCCTATAATTTCTTCTGTTTTACCGTAGGTATCGGGAGAGGGAGGAACAGCATACATTTCTGCTGTATCAATAAAGTTCACACCCTGCTCAAGCGCATAGGCTATCTGTTGGTCGGCATCATGCTGAGTGTTTTGTACTCCCCAGGTCATGCTACCTAAACACACTCTTGAAACGCTAACACCACTACTGCCTAATTGACTATATTGCATTGCTAATCCTAATTATTCGGTTTGAGAGTTTGCTTTTAAAGCCGATAACAATGGCTCAGTGATCGTGGCTTTTTGGCCTGTTTTAAAGTCAAACATCACCACTTTTGACATGCCGGTGGTTGTTATCGCGTTTTGCGCATGACTAAACACACTGTAGTTCATTACAAATCGGTCAGATTTAATATCACTAATGGTAATACCTACGCTCAATGTGTCGGGAAAGGTAACGGGACGCTTATAGCGAATATTATTTTCACTGATCACAGGCCCCGTGGCTTTAGCATTAATAGTATCAAATAAATTTAATTTATTTAAAAAATCGATTCTGGCTATTTCAAAATAACGCAGGTAAACACAGTTATTAACATGCTGTAGGGCATCCATATCGCCCCATGCTACAGTGATATCGGTATGAATAGGGTGTTGTTGTTTAAACGTTTCCATGTATTTATTGCTCTTAGTTTTAAAGCATTTAGATTAGCAATATGGTCGGATGAGCTCAAGGGAATTATAACTAGGGATGGAGCTACTCTGTATTGCCCTCATGGATATAAATAAGGGACGTAAGCAGGACATGGAAGCTTTGCGCTTTTTTTATTTAAACAATTAGGCTATAAACCTCGCGCCGTGAGTAAACTGCCTCAGATTGAACAAACCTTAACCTTAAAAGAACAACAGTACTAAATAAAAACCCTTGAGTAAAAATTGTACCTCTTTAAATTCATGGCTATAGTAACTATTAACACACAAGGAGATAACTATGCAGAATATAATTAATTGGTTATTGGCATGCACCGTTTTTATAGCGTCGTTTACTTGTTACGCTATGGGTAATGAGGCTGGGGCAATTGTTTTGATTTTATTAGGCTTTTCTTTAGAAATTTTATTTTGGATGTATTGTTTTAATAAGCCAAAGAAAAGTAAACGCTCTTTTTAAGCAATAACATGCTTGCTAATTAAAAGTGATTCCACAATAATGGCTGTATAAATAAACAGTTGTTATTGTGTGATGAAAAAGTTTATTCATATAGATATGGACTGCTTTTAAACTCAGGGGTGTATTCTTGCGGTTTTAAATGTAAGTTAAATTATCTCTGCTACTCTTAAGTTATAGAGAGTAACTTAGGGTTGTTTTTAAATGCAGAGGTTTCATGATAAGAAATATAATAAGCATTGGATCTACTTAGATGATAATAATACACCTTTAATTTTACCTTGTCTTTACGCTCGATATATAACTCAGCGAGGGGTATATATTGAGCTCAAAGTAAAAAAAGATAGAATTACTAATCAAATCATCCACTTTTTTGAGGAAGTAGAAACTTCTTTCGACGGGCAGTATGTTCGTTGTAATCAGCTTGGCCTTTTCTTAGATTGGGTTTGTATGCAATCTCTATCAGGCTCTCAAATGTCCTTAACTAACCATACTGCTTTGCCTAGTGATGTTATTAATGGATATATAAATAACTACCTTATTAAAACTCAAGGTAAGAGTGAAGCTGCTGTTTCTAAAGCTGTTTACTCCTTGAAAAGTTACTTCAATTGGTTAAGTTATTTCTTTGATAATAAATATAAAAATATTTTTGTGTTTTCATCTCACCGAACACTATCAAGAGCCAATAACAAACAATGCTTGCTTGTTAAATACCTTCTACCTGCAACTAGAGAGCTATTATACCGCAGAGCAGGGACACTACTCGAAGAAATTATACTGCGAACTGGCGGTGACTTAGGTTGTCGGACTAAAGAAAATCAAGGCTTTTTACTAAAAGATTTTACTGCAAACCAGAAAAAACACAGTGGTCTATTGAGCTTATTCTCTGAATTAGAAAAAAAAGCCGATAAACATGAATTTGAATACCATCTCTCTTCTCTATATACCAAATATGGACGTTCAAGGACTCTTTATATACCAAGGTTTTTACTAGAGAAAATGCAACGCTACTATTCTACTGAAAGACCAATTACCAACTCCAATAATCTATTTGTATCTAACGCCAATAATTACTCAAAGGGATGCGTTTTATCCTCTGAATATGGTTCTAGGACATTTCATAAAGTTTTACTTAAAGTTATCAACAGTATAGATGAAAATCCAGAATTATATACAGGTTGCCAGATCCTCGAAAGAGGGGCTGTTTACCATCACTTGCGACACTCGTTTGGGACGGATGTATTTTACGAGCTGTGCAGGAATAGTGGCAAAAATTTTGAGTCAATCACCACTGAGTCTGCAACTTACATTGAGACAGCTAGGCGTATGGGCCATAAGGTAGATGGCTATAGTTCGAATCAAACAACCAAATTATATATACATTCTTGCGGTTATAAAGAGCGTTTACTAAAACTGGTTGTTAATGGAGAACAATAAGATGGAAGATTCAGAGAAAAAAGTTCGGAAACCAAAAAGCTCTGATTATTATGAGCAACTTCTTCAATCGGAGTTTAATCATAAAGAGTGATCTGCTTTAATCAAACAGGACACTTTAATAATGGAATATAATCCAATTATTGAGGTGTTAAATGACAAAACGAACAAACAGAAGTTACACAGCAGAATTTAAACAAGAAGCTGTGGCATTGGTA
>NZ_JASDCM010000022.1:0-55679 GCF_030407915.1 Pseudoalteromonas sp. APC 3250 | reverse complement strand
CTTATTATCTTCAATTGGGTATATTTCACCAGCTCAATATGAAACAGACTACTATGATAATTTAAACGAGTCAGGTAAAGTGGCCTGACTTAAACAAACTGGTCTCCGATGAACTCGGGGCGATTCAGTCTGGGAGGGGCCACCACTTTTACACGCTTTCCAAGTAAATAGAAACTCACCTTCCTAGTTTATAAAACTTCATTTCTATTACTTCTATTGTATTTTTATCAGCGCACTGATTTTTTTATTAATTTTATTGAATACATTGCAATAAACACAGTTGAATCTACTATTAAAGTGTTATGGGATTTTATTATAAAAATCTTTATTTTATGACCTTTAATGTCGCTACTGTTAATTGTGTGCAGTATATAAAATACCGCTTTGTTACCCCTTAGGTGCTCTATGTTATTAAAACGAAAAGTATACCTTAGCCTTATTTTGGCTGTTGTTGCTCCTTTAGCAATATCTACTCTAATATTTTCAAATAGTATTCGCTCAAATACAGAAGACAAACTAGCCAAAGTAGATTTACCAACAGCGCTTAGTGAAGTGAAAAGCCAAATCGAATTAGAGTTATCGACTCCTATTATTGTTGGCAAAGAAATAGCGCAAAACTTATTTGTGCAACAATGGATGAATAATAATGAAGATGCGCAAAGCCGAGGTAAATTCATTGATTACCTCAAACATATAAAAAATAAAAACCAAGCCAGTAACGCATACATTATTTCTAAAAACTCCCGTAACTATTACACCGATGAAGGTATTTCCAGGCAAATAGATAGTAGTGATACTTGGTTTGATGCTTTTTTAGCATCGGATAGACCATTTGAAGTAGCGCTCGACATAGATAAAGGCAGCTCTGAGGTGATGGTATTTATTAATTATGCCATTGAGCTTGATGGGCAACGACAAGGAATTGCCGGGATTGGCCGTTCGCTCGATTCTATGGTGAATCTCATAAGTGAATATAGGATAGGTGAGGGCGGCATTGTTTATTTGGTCTCTGGTAGTGGCGAGATTATGCTGCATGGTAATAAAACTAAAATAGGGCAATCTGTTGACTTGGCGCCGATTAAAAATGGGGCAATTCAAAGTAAAGTAATTGATGGTGATGACTATGTTGTATCAAGTACGCCTGTAAACTCATTAGGTTGGCATCTAGTTGCTGAAATTCCCCAAGAGCAATTATATGGCCCAATTAATAGTGCTATTAATACTAATATCATTTTTGGTGTAATTATTGCTCTTGTCGGTTTAGCGTCAGCACGCGTGTTGGTAGGGCAAATATTTAGGCCAATCGAAAACATTACTGCAGCAGTGAATGCGTTAACAGAAAAAGATGGCGATTTAACAGCGCGACTTCCTACTGACGATAATAATGAAATTTCAGATTTGGCGATTAAGTTTAATCTGTTTTTAGAGCAGTTACATTATATGTTTAAACAGGTTTCTGAGTCGGCAATTCATGTTAAAGGTATTTCCCAAGATGTACTTGAGCAAGTACAAGGAGCAGCTAATTTAGCTGAAGTGCAATCATCGAGTACACAAACGGTGGCGGCAGCGGTTAATGAGATGGAAGTTACGGTTCAGGATATTTCTGGCAGTGCCAGCAATGCGGCAGATATTGCGACTAAAACCGAAGAAACGACGCATAAAGGCGTTGGTTTTGTGCAAAGCACAATTAAACAAATGGAACAGTTAGAAGCGTCAATGGCTAATTCTGTGGCTTCGGTGTTAGAGCTCTCGACAGAGATTAAATCAATTTCTCATGTATTGGATGTCATTAAAGGGATTTCTGAGCAAACTAACTTATTGGCGTTAAATGCGGCAATTGAAGCGGCGAGAGCTGGAGAGCAAGGGCGTGGCTTTGCAGTAGTTGCTGATGAAGTGAGAACGCTTGCACAGCGTACTGCGGAGTCTACAGAGCAAATTAATGAGATGATTGCTTCGTTAAATGCTAAAGCTTCAAGCACGGTAACTGCGATTGAATTGGGCAGCAAAAACACTTTAGAAAATGCCGAACGATTAAAAGAAACAGGCCATACATTAAATGGTATTTCACAGGAAATTGTACTGTTAAGCGAGTTAAATAACTCAGTGGCTACAGCAACGCGAGAGCAAACGTTAGCAACCTCAGAAATTAGCCAAAATATTGTAATGATCTCCGACTCGGCAGAGCAAACCAAAGAAAATATGAAAAAGTCAGAGCAGCTTTGTAATGGTTTAAATAAAGAGTCGAATATTTTAAGGGATTTACTGGGTAAGTTTACGCTTTAACCGCGGTTTTATAAAAATTAGCATAGCGGGGATACCATCATAGTTATAGAGCACTTGCCTATAACTATGATGTTTTAATAGCCGTTAATTTTTACGATAAATCTCGTGATTCATTTCGTAAATATTAACGCTTAAGCTATCAGAGGCTCTGCAATATGTTTGTAGGCACGCTAGTAACTGCTCACTTAGTTTTTGCTTTTGCTCAATAGAGCGCCCAGCCATAATATGTACAGCAATATGAATAAACCCTTCTTTACCCACACCTAATTGGTAATGTTGATACGCAATCGCACGAGTTTTTATTGTTTCTAAATCAAATAAGCCACTTTCAAATGTTGTTGTGTGGATTTTTTCCACTAGAACCTGAGGTAATAAAGGCAGATCTTCTGAGTGTTCAATAATAATGTGTGGCATTTAGCGTATCCTCTTTAGATTGGTTTGTTTAATTATACCAAACGGGTTTGTACACGCTAACCCTATAGAGCTTAATTTTTAAAAATTTGGCTTGAACATATTTTTAGCAATAAACTATTTAAGCAATTACAAGACCTGTAGCGTGTTTAATTTTAGATTTATTATGGCAAATATTTTTGGTTGATACGTTTTATGTCAATTTGTGGTGACTTATACGAAGAGTACACAAGCCAGTTGGTATTTGTAATAAAGGTTAAGCCAGAGGTGCGACTAAATGCGCGTTCGGGAAGGCGTATTACGTCATGATGGCTGTTGGTTGAGAAGTCGTAATAACTCAAACGGTAATCACCTTGTTTTACATTAAAATAGTAAATACGCGATTGCGCTAAGGTGTCGCCTTCAAAAAAATACCACGAATTATGATTTGATAAATTAATTTCGCTAACCAGTGGTTGCTCAGTTTGGCTATCTGGGTCTTTTATCCATAACTGATTGGTTGCTTGGTTTGCAAAAATTAAAGCGCCTTGCTTGTTTTCATAAGCGTATAGTGTTGGTGAATCTATGGCCTGTGCGAGTTTATTGCCCTTTAAGTCGAAGCGATAAACGTGTTTATCATTCGCTACCAATAGGCTTTTACTATCTGCAGCCCAACTCGGTTTTCCATGGTAACTAAAGCCTGTGGGTAATGACTGACTTGATTGGGTGTTAAAGTCATAAAGGTATAGCGCATGCTCACCAAGATGAGAAGCAACAAAGGCAATGTAATTACCATCAGGTGACCACACCGGGTTGTAAATATTTGCACTGAGATTAGTAAGCTGTTTTCGTGAGGTGCCGTCTTGATTTGCAGTCCATAATTCCATTGAGCCCGATTCGTTAGATACAAAAACTAACTTTTTTCTGGCTTTACTGTAATCAGGAAAGCGCGTATTAAAGTCGCTTGATAATACCGGAAAAGGGGAACTTGCAACCGCATTACTGGTTTCTACACGCATTAATGCAGAGTCGATATTCCATTGATGAAAATACAAACTGCCATCATGTGCATATTCTGGGTAACTTAACCCATCGATGTGCGCATTGATCATTTGTTGTGTTTTAAGGTTATAAAAATAACCTTGGCGCTTGCCTTTTTTAACACCCGAAAAGACGAGTTGTGGCTTATTAGGGTGCCAATCAACGCCTCTCATATCAACAAAACCTGAAGTTAATTGCTTGGCATGAGCTGTTTTTATGTCGATTAAAAATAATTCTTCAAAACCCGTTGGTAAATTACGCGATACCACCAGCTGTGTCGCATCTGGTGAAAACACGACCGACTCATCGGTATATTGGCATGCCGACGTACAAGGGACTTGAGTAACTGTGTATGGCGATGAGGTTAAATCGACAATGTTAAGCTGGGTAAGATTATTATTTTTTTCATCTTCACTAATATAAACCAGCTTAGTGCCTGTGGCATTAATGTCTATATCGGTACTTGTTTTACTACCGCACAGCCCTAAAACAGTGGTATTGCCCGAGGCAATATTTTGCTGAATGACTTCACAACCTTGAGCAGCTATACGGCGGTAATAATAAATAAACGTTAAATCAGGACTAAATACCGCTCTGCCCTCAATGAATGGGGTGTCGGTAAGTGCTATTGCAGCTTGCTCTGGTAAATGAAGATCACGTAAGTATAAATTAGCTTTGTGTCCTGGGCGACGCCACGAATACGCTAAAAAATGACTGTCATTAGAAATAGCCGGAAACAACTCTCTTCCTGGGCTGGTGGTAATTGTTTCAATGTAATCGTACAAACGTGCTGCATGTTGCGATTGAGCAAGTGGCTGCTTTGCGTTTTCAAAAAGGGCGCTATAACCCCAATAGCTACCTAATAATATAACAATAGCAAGTACGCTAGCGTAAATATACCCAGAGCGAAGCGGCGTATTGTTAATGCTATTAACAGGCTCTGGCGTTGTTGGTTTTTGTACTAAGCGGTAACCCGTTTTACGCAGTGTTTCTATATAGGTATTGTCGGGGTCGAGTTCTTTAAAGCTTTTACGAAGATGCCATATGGCATTTGTCAGTGCTTTTTCGCCCACATATTGATTACCACCCCACACATTCTCTATTAGTTGCTCACGCGTCACTGCGTTTGGATAACACTCTACCAAGTAAACAAGTAGTTCTATAAATTTAGGTTGTAATACACAGGTTTTATCGGCACAAAACAGCTTATTTTCAAACACCGATATTTGGCATTTTCCAATTGAAAATGTCTGTTGAGTATTCATAGTTTGTGTATTTAAACCTCTTGATTAATTACGTTACTAGGCAGTGTTTAATGCAAAATAAAGCGATAGTTGGTTAACATTCGATTTTACATCATTCTAACACGAAAACCTTAAGTGTATGATTATAAATAAATAGATATTAAATAGATATAAAATAGGGATATAAACGAGACACCTCTCATTGTGCTTTTATTCACGATTACTTACAACATGTTATTAGTAAAATAAACCAATTGGTACAAAACAAATTTAATAACTAAAAAGTTAATCAAAAACGATTTGTACTAATGGAATAATAAATAATAAGGGAAGTTTGTGAGTAATATATCAACAAAAAAATGCGCTTTAGCATTGGCTATAACAGCCAGTTTATCTGGGCATGCAATAGCAAATGACGAGGCTATTGCTCGTCAATCAACGGCTAAAGCAAGCGAAGAAGTAGTACAAGAAGCACCAGAAAAAATAACCGTAACGGGTTCGCGTTTAAAGCGTGATAGTTTTTCGGTAACAACCCCGCTGGTAACCATGGATAGAGCGTCGATTCAGGATACAGGCCTAGGCAACCTTTCAGATGTATTAATCGATAACATGCCTGCACTGAGCGAAAGTATTGGTAACACAACCAGCCAATCAAGTATTTCGGGGACCGGTTTATCAACGGTGCAGCTTCGCGACTTAGGCGCTAACAGAACGCTAACGCTTATTGATGGCCGCCGTGTGGTATCAAATAGTTATGGTGGTAACTATGTGAGTTTAAATACCATTCCAAGTGGCATGGTGGAGCGCGTTGAAATTATAAGTGGTGGTGCGTCGGCCACTTATGGTGCCGATGCGGTAGCCGGTGTAGTGAATATTATTACCCAGTCAAAAAAAGAAGGCTTTGAATTTCAAGCCCGTGGCGGTGAAACAACAGATGGTGGCGGTCGTGAGTTTACGCTTGATTTAAACTACGGAACGTCATTTGCTGATGACCGCGGTTATGTATTTGTCAGCTCAAACTGGGATCGTGATTTTGGCATGACCTTTTACGACCGTGACCGCGCCAAAATAGAAGCCGCGCATAGTTACGATGATGAGTTGATGTGTAATCAAATGTACACTGCCGATGGTTATCAGTGTATGAGTGGTATTACACAAGCTGATTGGGCAAGCAAAAGCGATGGTACCTTAGGCGGTGTATTTTTAGAAAGCAGCCGAAACGATACCCAGTTTTGGTATGACGGGCAAACGCTGCGTGATGACTGGAAAGGTAATGAAGAAATTTATGGTATAAATTCGTCACAATACGTCATGCTTGATGTACCTAGTGATAACTTTTCGACCGCGATAAAAGTAGATTATGATGTAACAGACGACATTATGAGCTACTTCCAAATTCAATACAGCAAAAGTGGCTCGTTCAACGATAAGTCACCTGAAGATGAATACGAAGGGGCTTACGTACCTCGCTACGACCCAGTGACTGGCGACCCTATCGATGATATTGCGCCCGGTTACATTCCTATTGATAACCCATACGTGCCACAAGAAATTATTGACAGCAACCCATACAAAGACCGTATTTATTGGGATCGTCGCTTTGGTGAAGTAGGTAATATCAGCACTGATAACGACCGTACGACCATCCGAACTTGGGCAGGCCTACAGGGCATGATGTTTGATGATACATGGGATTGGGATATCTCTGCTGGATACGGGCAATTCAAGCAACATCAAATTCGTAGTAACGAGTTAAACACGGTACGTGTTAATCAAGCACTGCAAGCTGAAAAGCTAGCCGATGGCACTATTCAATGTAAAGACGCCGAAGCGCGAGCGCAAGGATGTGTCCCGCTTAATCTATTTGGTGAAGGGTCTATTACCCCTGAAATGGCTGACTGGATCCGTACTAACCCAATTATTGATACTGAGATTCAACAATATACGGTAATGGGTTATATCACTGGTGACCTATACGAATTACCAGCAGGTAATGTGTCTGCAGTATTTGGTGCAGAGTACCGTAAAGACTCACAAAGCCTAGATACCAGTGATGATATGAAAGCGGGCGGTATTACGTTTAATGTTGTGCCTTCTTTTTACGGTGAAGTAGAAGTGTATGAGGCATTTGCTGAACTTGCAGTGCCACTACTTAAAGATGCGCCATTTGCTAAAAGTTTGTCGGCAGAAACGTCGCTGCGTTTAGCAAATTACAGCATTGATAATATCAGCACTGTTGCCAGTTATAAGCTAGGCCTTTTATGGCAACCAATTGATGGGTACATGTTACGTGCCAATTATGCACGTGCACAGCGTGCGCCGACTATCACGGAATTATTATCACCCCCTCGCGGCGATTTTGATTCATTTGATGATATTTGTGATGGTCTAACAGCAACATCAACAAACCCAGGACACGATAACTGTCGTTTAGAGCCAACCTTGGCACAAAAGCTAGCTGATGATCCTAACTTTGAATTTGAAAGTGAAGACAATAACTACTCGCCAAATACTGGTAATCCAAACTTAAAAGAAGAAACAGCCGATACCTATACCTTTGGTATTACTGTATCTCCTGAGTTTTTAGATGGCTTTAACTTAGCGGTGGATTACTACGATATTGCCATTGTTGATGCAATTGATGAAATAAGTAACGAAAACATCATGCGCGAATGTTATGACTCAGAGGCTGCGTGGGGCAGTGATAACGAATACTGTAACGATATTACCCGTAACGACGAAGGTAACATTGTAAAAATTCTACAGCGTGAATATAACTTGGATGAGTTAACTGCGCGCGGTTACGATGTGGTTGCAACTTACAAATATGACATCGGCAGCTATGGCAACTTGTCATTCAAGCTTGATTACAATCACATTATTGAAAACTCGCAAACCTATGAAGGGTTAGATGGTAACAGTGTTACTTCACAGTATGCAGGTTATGGGCGCTCAAAAGATAAAGCCGCTATGTCGATTGTATGGAAAATAGATGATTTACGTATCCGCTGGCGTACAAATTACGTAGGCGCGTTTAAAGCAAGCCAAGAAGATGAGAAAGACTACCTTGAGTATGTTGCTGCAAACGATGAGCGCTGTGCTGCGGGCGATGCCGGTTGTATTGCAAACCCAGAGCCACTTGCGTATCAAGATTATGGCTCATTTTTAAAGCATAGTTTATCAGCGTCTTACACTCTGGCACTGACTGATAAAAGTGACTTACGTGTATTTGGCGGTATTAACAATGTATTTGACGACAAAGGGGCATTTTACCCAAGTGGTCGTGGTAACTTTTATAGTGGCTACGGCGGCGGTGCCGGTCGTTATGTTTATCTAGGTGCACAATATAGCTTTTAATAACCTTTAGCTGTATTTGTTTGCAAAGGCACTCCCTCGGGCGTGCCTTTTTTATTGTGTATCTTGCTGCGAAATACCCTTTAAACCATTACAGTATTGAGTTGGTGGATAAAATTTGTTTTATCGCGGTGAAAGCGTTTAGTATAAGGCGTAACTTAATTTTTAATATGAACGAAGGACTTGCTATGAAGTATCTCAAAATGGGTAGTCTAATTGCGTGTTTAGCAGGGCTTACAGGGTGTTCTGATGATGTTGCTTCAGTAAGTCTTGGGCTGTTTACCACTAAAGATGTGGTGGTTAACTCACAGCAAGACCCGCTTGTTACAGGGGTTACTTGTCATATTAGTCACATTGAGGCTAATTTAGATTTTTCAGATCCCTCAGATATGTCGATTGCTTGTCGTCAAACAGGGCCAATTACCGCAGACCAATTACAGTCTATCGACCGCAGTAAATCCGGTGAAGTCGTGTTTAAATCATCTAAGAGTATTTTGTTTAAGTCGTTAAAAGTTCGTCGCATTTATGATGCTAAAACCCATACGTTATTGTATTTATCGTACTCAACGAAAGAATCTACAGGCAGTCATCATCACGCGCTTTCTACGGTGCCTTTATACAATACACAAGCATGGCAATGGGCGAAGGGGCAAGAATAGTTTATGTTAACCCTATTTAAATCAAAACCCTTATTGGCAGAACAAGAACAACAATGGCTGGTTGATACCTTTATTTGGGCAGCAGAAAACTTTGACCTGAATTTTTTTACCAAACACAGTCAAGTTATTTTACCAACGGTTGAGTTTTTTCCTGACTCGGTTTCAAGTATTGAGGAAATGGCCAGCAAAGTGTTTGCGCGTGTTAAGCAATACGCTGGTATGAATGAATGGCCAGTAACCTTGGTTGCACCGCAACAATTACAACCACAGGTGTTTCCACACTTTGAATTTAGTCAGCATTTACGTGGCGAAGAGTGTCATTTAATAGTGCCAGCCAGTCATACTATTAATGTGTCGTTTAACCCTAATCAAATTAATCAACCGCAAGACTTAGTGGCGAGTTTTGCCGGTACACTTGCCACCATATTAATTCATCACGTAGGGGTTTTGCCCCCAGGTGGTAAAGAGTATTTACCGCAAGCCACTGATGCTTTAGCGTGTTTTTTAGGCTTTGGGGTAATGATGAGCAATACCGTGTACCAGTTTAAAGGTGGCTGTGGCTCATGTTATAACCCGTATGCAAATCGCGAAGCGGCGCTCAGTGAAACGCATACCGTATTTATGCATGCGTTAGTGAGCTACTTTAAGCAAGATAAACACTCTAAAAAACATTTAAAACCGCATTTACGAGGCCAATTTAAAAAAGCGCAAAAAGAAATAAAAGCCTTGGTTAATCAATCGGCTAATCCATTATTATTGGCTTTTTCGCCAGAGCAAGCCAGTTAAGTATGAACTATATCGATGAATTTTTATTAATTGCGGTGGCTCATTTTTTTGCGGTAGCAAGCCCTGGGCCCGACTTTGCGGTAGTCCTTAAACAAAGTGTACAACACGGCAGGCGTAATGCCTTATGGACAAGTGCAGGTGTTGGTGCGGCTATTTTATTACACATAGCCTATTGTGTATTGGGAGTTGCGCTGGTGTTAACTCAATCACCTGCGTTGTTTATGGCGCTTAAATATATAGCGGGCGCGTATTTAGCGTATTTAGGCGTGCAGGCACTGCGCGCTGCTAAACCTACAAATACCTCATCAGAACCGACTGCAAAACCCAGCCTTGCAGCTGAGTCATCATGGTGTGCGTTTCGACGTGGCTTTTTTACCAATGCACTTAACCCTAAGGCAACTTTATTTTTTATGTCGTTGTTTACCCTGGTGATTAGCCCAACTACGCCGGTAATAATACAAATGGGATACGGCGTTTATATGGCGCTTGCTACCTGGGCTTGGTTTTCTATTTTATCGCTATTGTTATCAAAAGCGCGTGTACGTGATTTTTTTCAGCAAAGTGGTTATTGGTTCGACCGCGGCATTGGCATTATTTTAATCGCACTGGCTGTGCGAGTTGTTATTTAAAGAAGGAATAGTATGGCGTTATATAATTTTTCGTTTGGCTCCAATATGTCATCTAATCGTTTATTGGCACGTTTACCTAATGCAAAACGTGTGGGTACGGCACTTTTAAAGGGCTATAAGTTAACCTTTAATATGGCCTTTTCAGATGGTTCAGGTAAATGCACTATTGTGCCCACCAATGAACCCGATGCTGTGGTATATGGGGTAGTGTATCAGCTTAATGAAGCCGAAAAAGAGATCTTAGATAAAATTGAAGGCCCTAATTACGACTGTGTTGATTTAACCGTGAGCCTTCTAGATGACGATGATATTAATGTACACTGCTACATAGCAAACACACATGACGACACACTGCTACCTTATGATTGGTACGTGCAGCATGTATACCGCGGCGCACTTGAGGCGGGCGTACCCGAACACTACAGTCAACGCATTTTAGCTTACCCGAGTAAGCAAGATACTAATAAAGCGCGCGCCGAAATAGAATTTGCGGTTCATCAAGACTAAACAAAAATAATAACCTAAGGTAACACTATGAAACTAAAAAAATTAGCCACAGCCGCATTATTGGCTGGCTGGGCGTTTACGAGCTCTGCAGCGGTTGATACCGATAAAATTTCAGAGGTGATCAACGCCTCAATGACACGTTTTGATGTACCCGGAATGGCCGTTGCCATTGTTGAAAATGACAAAGTTGTATTCGCTAAAGGCTTTGGTGTTGCCAACCTTGATACGAATAGCAAGGTGAATAAAGACACTTTATTTGGTATTGCTTCAAATACCAAGGCATTTACCAGTGCAGCATTGGCTAAGCTGGTGGATGAAGGCAAGTTAAGCTGGGATGACCGCGTAATTGACCATCTTCCTGAGTTTAGATTGTACGACCCTTACGTTACTCGTGAAATGCGCATACGCGATTTACTTAGTCATCGTAGCGGTTTAGGGCTTGGTCAAGGCGATTTAATGATTTGGCCAAGTACAGATAAATCGGTAGCCGATATTTTATCTGGGCTGAAATATTTAAAACCTGCGAGCAGTTTTCGTAGCCAATATGCTTACAACAACCTAATGTTTGTTACCGCTGGTGAAGTTGTTGCGCGTATATCGGGGATGAGCTGGAACGACTACATTGAAAAAAACATTTTACAGCCACTAAATATGACCAACTCGCGCGCTGGCTTTTCGCGTATCGCAAAAAATAACAAAAACTGGGCGATTGGACACATCCCAATGGATGGCAAATTGCATCCTTTTTTTGTTAATTACCTTGAAGACTTTAGAGGGGCAGGCGCCATTGCATCAAGCGTAAATGATATGAGCCAATGGCTCCGTACTCAACTTGCGGGTGGCAAAATGCCTAATGGCGAGCAGTTATTTAGTGAAAAGCAGCAAGCACAAATGTGGCATCCACATATTACGTCACTGGCATCTAAAAGTGCCTATGAAGCGTATCATCAACAATTTAGAGGTTACGGATTAGGTTGGAGTATAGAAGATTACCACGGCGTTAAAAAGCTGGCACATGGTGGCGGCATTTTAGGTATGGTCTCGCAGGTGACTTTACTACCAGAAAAAAACGTGGGGATTGTGATATTAAGCAACCAACAAGCATTTTCTGCATTATCGGCAGTGACTCATGAAGTACTTGAAGATGTACTCGAGCTTGAAGATAAAGATTGGGTTGAAGAGTTAGCTAAAAAGCATTTTGCAGGTAAAGAAAAAGCCTATGCTAACGCCGCTCCAAAAGCGCCAACAGACACTCAACCGCAATTGCCTAATATAAACTACACCGGTACATTACATGATGATTGGTATGGCGATGTAATCGTTGAAGAACTAGATGGTAAATTACGCATTGATTTTACCCATACAAAACGCCTTAAAGGTGAGCTAAAGCATTACACAGGTAATACTTTTATTGTGAAGTGGGATGAAAAGTTATTAGAGGCAGATGCCTTTATTCGCTTTTCTATGAGCGCCGATAACCGCGTGGAATCGGCGAAAATGAATGCAGTTTCAACGCAGGTAACCGACTTTAGCTTTAATTTTAGAAATCTCGACTTAAAAGCTAAATAATCATAACTTTGGTTAAAGAGTTGTTTAGTATCAACCAAAGTCGCAAAGCCACCACAAGGTGGCTTTGTTATACTTGATGAGCAACTTATTTTTGGAGTTAGCTATGCGCACTGCGATTATTTCTCATCCTCACTGTCGTAAACATAAAATGATTGAAGATCATCCAGAATGCCCTGAGCGTTTAGATGCGATTAATGACCGTTTACTTGCTAGTGGACTGGATGTGGCTATAGAGCAAAAACAAGCCCCTAAAGCACTGCGCGAACATTATTTATTGGCGCACAGTGAGCAGCATATTAAGCATGTAGAAGACATGATCCCCACTGAGGGGCTCAGCGATCTAGATGGAGATACGTGGTTATGCCCCGACTCTTTAAAGGCCATTGAGCGTGCAGTCGGAGCAGGCTTACTCGCTGTTGATGAGATTTTAGAGGGTAAGTTAGACGCTGCGTTTTGTTCAGTACGCCCGCCAGGGCATCACGCTAACCGAGATAGCTCTTCTGGTTTTTGTGTGTTTAATAACCTTGCGATTGCAGTTAAATATGCACAAAGCAAAGGGGTAAAACGCATTGCCATTGTTGATTTTGACGTACACCATGGCAATGGTACTCAAGATATTTTTATGGATGATGAAAATGTGTTGCTGTGCTCGTTATTTCAATATCCATTTTATCCTAATACCGCCATTAAAAATAATGCCACACTGGTAAATTCACCTTTACCGATAGCTAGTGATGGTGCTGATTTAAAAGCACTTTATGAGCAACAATGGCTACCAAAATTAACAGAATTTAAGCCTGAGCTACTTTTTATAAGCGCGGGATTTGACGCACATTTAGAAGATGACATGGCCAGTCTTAAGTTTGTTGAAAGTGATTATATATGGCTTACTGAGCAGTTAGCGCAATTTAGCCAACAGCATCATTGTTTAGGTATTATTTCTTATTTAGAGGGAGGGTACTCACTGTCGGCCCTCGGGCGCAGCGCGATTGCACACGTTAAAGCGTTAGTTGATTTCGGCGAGTAACGCAAACGCTTGGCTTGGTGTGAGCTGCTCTATTTTACTTAAGCAGCATTGCCCTTCTTTTGCTAAATATTCTTTTACTAGCTCTGCTAATTGGCTTGCACTGAGCGCCGTGAGCGAATGGCCGCTTAAGCTTTGATAGCCACTAACCTTATCTAAAATAATGACTTTTTGCTGTTCACTTGCTTCCATAGTGTAAATAAAGTCGTGTAAATCATTGGCGTGCTCTATTAGCTCAATTTCATTATTATAAATAATAATTTGTGGGTAACTGATGCTCATCTATTGTCCTAAATCAAATTGTTTTTTTACTGAATAATTTATAATCATTAATTGGTTTAATTTTGGAAGTAGAAGCAATGCCTCACACTAGCCGCTATCAAAAAGTATGCGATGTTTTTACCAATAAGGTGATCGCCTGCGCTAAGGATACCCCTTTAATTGAAGCGGTGAAACTAATGCGAGCGCACAATGTTAGCGCTATTTTTGTAAAACAACAGCAACAAATAATAGGCGTATGGACTGAAACCGATTGTTTAACACTTAACTTTTCTAATCACTCACTTAGGCAGTTAGCGATTGAAAGCGTTATGTCGAGCCCTGTACTAAGTGTGCCCAGCCAACAATTATTAACCGAGACGGCCATGGTGTTTAATAAGCAGGGTGTAAGGCATTTGTTAGTCACTGATACAAATGACATTCCCAGCGGCGTGATCAGCATTACAGATATTGTAAACAATCAAGGGCTAGAGCATTACTTACAATTTAGACCTATTAATGATCAATATAATAAAAACATACGGATAGTACCGAGTTCATTGGCAATCAATGACGCGGTGAGCATGATGCGTGAATATGCAGAGAAAGTGATTTTGGTGTTTAATGAGGATGAAAATGTTCATGGCATTATTACCCAGCGCGATTTACTAAAGCTCATCACCGAGCAGCACAATCATCTTGTTTGTTGGGATTTAGCCAGTCGCCCCCTTTATCAGATAAGCCCCCAAGACAGCCTTTTTGATGCTTACAGGTTGATGTCTGAAAGTAACATTCGACATTTAGTAGTAAGCGAAAATAATCAAATTAACGGTGTATTATCGCTTGAAAACTTAATTAATGAAATTGAAACGGCTTATTGTTGTGAGCTTGAAAAAGTACTTCAGCAGCGTGATATTGCATTGCAGCATTCGCAGCGTAACTTATTTTTAGCCAATAAAATTATCGACTCCTCCCTAGATGGCATCATGATCACCGACTCGAATGGAGTGATTATGCAAGTAAACCCTGCATTTACTCATCTAACCGGTTACAAAGAATATGAGGTGATAGGTAAGCGACCCAATATGTTGAGTTCAGGGCGTCATGATAAAAACTTTTATATAAAAATGTGGGATTCACTGACCAAAACAGGGGTATGGCAGGGGGAAATTCATAATCGTAAAAAATCTGGCGATATTTATATTGAGTGGCTCAGTATTATAGAAATAAAAGAGCCAAGTCATAGTGATGTGATTTACGCCGCTATTTTTAGTGACATAACTGAGCGAAAAAGCGCAGAAGAAAAAGTGGTGCAGTTAGCGTATTTTGATGAGCTAACTGGCTTGCCTAATCGGCGTTTATTTAACGATAGGCTCTCTATGGCACTGGCCTCAGCGCACAGAGATAAACAAATGTTAGCGGTAATGTTTATTGACCTTGACCGTTTTAAAGAGGTGAATGACAGCTTAGGCCATAATGCCGGTGATACCTTATTAAAATTAGTCTCTGAGCGCATTATTAACACCCTCAATGAGGGAGATACGCTGGCGCGATTAGGGGGCGATGAGTTTATTGTATTGTGCGAAATAAACAATGTAGAAGGTGCTATCACCCTTGCTGAGAGTATTTTAAATCACTTAAATACACCGTTTAAGCTTGAAGGCTTTGAGGTTGGTGTTACCGCGTCTATAGGGGCGGCTGTTTACCCTGATGATGGCTTAGACAGTGAAACATTATTAAAGCATGCTGATATTGCCATGTACCGCTCAAAAGATGTCGGTCGCAATTCGTTTCAGTTGTTTCAACCCTCAATGAATGCACGATCTTTAGAGCGTTTAGCGATGATGAGCCGCTTTCAACATGCGCTAGAAAATGATGAGTTTGAGCTTTATTTTCAGCCTAAGCAATGTTTAAAAACAGGGGTGATTATGGGAGCTGAAGCACTACTGCGTTGGCGTGACCCTGATTTAGGGACTATTTCACCAGCGCAGTTTATTCCGCTTGCTGAAGAGCTAGGTTTAGTGGTGCGTTTAGATTTATGGGTTATAAACCAAGCAGGTAAAGAGTTAACCCTTTGGCAAGCGCAGGGGATTGATGCCGGACGTTTAGCGATTAATGTCTCTGCGTGTCATTTAAGCCAAGGTAAGTTGGCTGATAATATTAAAGCTATGCTTACTCGTTACCAATTACCTGGCAGCTTACTTGAAATTGAGCTGACCGAAAGCAGCTTTATTAGCTCGTTTTCACAGGCAAAAGAGCAACTACAACAGCTCAAAGCGCTGGGCGTGCATATTGCGCTGGATGATTTTGGTACGGGGTATTCTGCACTCAGTTATTTAACCAAATTACCGTTTAATACATTAAAAATTGATGCGAGCTTTATTGCTAAGATTCCTGATGAGTATGGCAATAGCCAAATTGTGGCGGCCATTATAGCCATGGCGACAAGTTTAGGATTGGATGTGGTTGCTGAGGGCGTTGAGCATGCCTCGCAAGAGGCATACTTAGTCGAAATAGGCTGCAATGTTATTCAGGGCTATTATTATTGCCATCCATTAACGCAGCAGCAGTGGATAGCATTTTATAACCAAGCAGCAAAAGGTTATTCTGAGTCTACACTCACTTCATAAGAGGTGAACTTACGAATATTAATAACGCCGTTATCAAAAATTAAATATTGGCCTTTAATGCCTTGTAAAATACCGCTAACAACGGGGTTTTTATCGAAGTTAAATGAGCTGATTTTGCTTGGGTATTCGCTTACAGGAAAATCAAGATTCACAACGTCTTGGTCAAGCTGTTCAATAGCGGTTGCGCCAAATAACTCACTCAGCTCGGTTAGTTTTTCGCTAATTTGTGGAATAAGTTCAGCAGCCGCTGCTTTTAAATCAAGAACGTCGTTTTGTCCTTTGAGCATATTGCGCCAATTGGTTTTATCAGCAATAAACTGCGCGAGCGCCACTTCCACTAAGCCCGACTGTAAACGAGTTTGTACTTTAAAAATAGGTAATGCTTGGGTTGCCCCTTGGTCAATCCAACGGGTAGGTATTTGGGTGTGGCGAGTAATGCCTACTTTTAACCCTGATGTATTAGCTAGATACACATAATGCGGGATCATGCAGTTTTCTTCACCCCACTGTGGCTCGCGGCAGGTGCCTTGATCGTAATGGCAGGTTTCAGGTTTCATGATACACATGTCGCAACTTGCAAGCTTGCGCATACATACAAAGCAATGCCCTTGAGAATAGCTTTTTTTTGTTTTTTTACCACAGTTAGAACACAAAATTGTGCCACTAAAAGTGAGAGTCAATTGTTTACCTATTAAAGCATTTAAATCAACCAGTTCATCACCTACAGGTAAATGATATTGAACGGGTTCTGTTAAGCTCGACTTTAATTTACGCAGTGTACCTTGCATCTTTACTTGGCCCCAAAGATGTTAAAAAGGGGAGCTTAACATTTTTAGGCGGTATTGGCTGTTCAAGAAGTCTAAATAATTATCATAAGAGAGTGCTTTTGCGTACAAATAGCCTTGGGTACGGTCAGCTTTCATGGTGTTGAGCAGCTGGTGAACTTCTTGAGTTTCTACTCCCTCAATCGTGATAGTAAGGCCCAAGTTATGCGCCATATCTATGGCTGTTTGCACAATGACCTGATGAGCCCGGTTATCGGTTAAATCAAACACAAACGACTTATCTACTTTAAGTTCACTAAAGTGATAGTTAACTAAGTAGCTAAGTGATGAATAACCAGTACCAAAGTCGTCTAACACCACCTTAACGCCCAGTGTGGCGAGTTCACCAACTAAGGTGACTAACGCATCTTGATTTTCGACAAACGCTGATTCAGTCAGCTCAAACTTCAATAAATGAGGGGCAACCTGATACTTTATTAAAAGGTTTTCTACTTTTTCGGTTAAATTGGCAATGGCTAGGTTTTTTGCACTTAAATTAACGCTAATACTATGTTCAGTTATGCCCTCATTTGCCAGTTTTGCAATGTCTTTGCAGGCTTGCTCTATCACCCAAAGTGTTAATTCATTAATAATACCGGTGTGTTCGGCAAGTAGAATTAGTTTTTCTATGGAAATGTTTTTAAACTCAGTATTAGGCCAGCGTAGTAGAGCTTCGGCACCATTGACACTGTTATCTTTTAAACTAATTTGTGGTTGATAAAACAGAGCGAGCTGATCCGTTCTTATCGCTTGTTGAAGCTTAGCAGCAAGCGCAACGTCCATAGCTAAACTGCTGTTCGCAGATGATGAGCTTACCTTACTTAGACTATGTTTAGCGTTATGTAATGCCAAGTAGCCTCGTTTCAACCAAAATTCAAAGTCATCACGTTTACCAAAGGCACTAATCCCCACGCTGTAATTGAGTTGTAAGTCTAGCCCTTTGATTTGATAGGTTTTTGGTAACTTATTTACTACCCTTTTTAATAACTCTTCGAGCGTGTGTGGGCTTTGGTTTTTAGTCGAGATACAGGCAAAAACACCGCTACCTAAATCAGCAATTTTAGCGGGTTGATTAATGCCACTACTTAAGTTAAAAAATTCTCTCTCAAAGCTCAATTGGCATTCTAATTCGTGCGCAACATGCTTAATTAATTCATATCCTTGGGAGGGCGTAATAATGGTATTTAGCGAGTTAAAATGACGTATTTTAACCAAACATAAAGTGGTGGAACGTTGCTGGGCTTTGAGTGCCATAAAGGCATACTTTAACTTTGCGCTATTGAGCAGTTTTGTTTGCTGGGTATGCGTGGCATGATATAAAGCGCGCTCACGCTGATAACGAACCCGATCGGCAAGTGCCATGGCCATGAGGACAATTTCACACAAAATGGCCATTAAAAAAGCATGACGTATTGAAAAGCTATAAGTGATAACGCCTGTAAGCTCTAAAGGCTGAATGGCTGCACCAATAATCAATGGCACCCATGAAAATACGTAAAACTTAGCCCATCTAAAGCCACTTTTTAATTTGTTATAAATTAAAATAAAGCAGACGATATAAAGTAATCCCAAAATTACAAAAAATATGGGGGCAGCTATATTTTCGGGAATAAAAAAGCTTAATGTACCGAGCACTAGCATTAGCCAGAGTAAACCAACACTTAATTTATAACGCCAGCAACGGTCTTTATGATATCGCAAAAACATGGTGCAAAAAGCGAGAGTGAAAAACGCAATAGTGTAATTAACGACAATTATTTTTTCGTGAATAAACAACTGCCATTCTAGCGGCCATAAATAAAAACCAAACCCCAGAACGGTGCCCATTAATGCTATAGCACTAATAATGTAGCCAATATAAACTAAGTACACGCGGTCTTTAATGCCAAAATAGAGTAATAGGTTATATAGTGAGGCCATTAATAAGACACCCGCGAAAATTCCCCAAATGCCTGTTTGTGAGCGAACTAAGTCAACAAATACATTATGGCGATATAAGTGAATTGGAGTTTTACTGATCCCCACGGTATCTATTTTTATAATTAGTCGTTGTGTAGATTGGCCATCGAGGTTAAAGCGAATGTGGGGCACGCTGTACTTAAATAAAGTAAGACGTGGCTCTTTATCGCCAAGCTTATAAGTGTCGAGTAGTTGGTTGTTACTATTGAGCCTATATATAGTGAGGTGATCCACCATCGGGTTATCAAAGTGGGCAACCACATCTTCTTGTTGGCTGCTTTTGTTTTCTAAATCGAGGCGTAACCAATAATTTTGCTGTTCAAAGCTCCAAGGTATATCGTTAAATTCTTGCTGTGTAAATAGCGCCTGCTTGGTTATTACTTCTTCAAAACTTTGTGTTTTGCTTTTGTCTATGTAATACGCATGATCAAGATAAACAGGGGTTATTTTATCTATGGTATAGCGTGATGGCATCACAAAGTTTGTTGCCAATGTGCTGATAATAAAAAAGATAAAAATAAGTATTACAACTGCTACCGCATGGTAGCGCAAGGTTTTAAATTCCAATATTAACCTGTGCCCTGATTGTTTTTTTATAGTGTAGCAGTAAAAAGCGCAGATAATCTGCGCTTATAAAGTTTAATGAGTAAAACTCAATAATTATTGTTCACGAGCAATTGCGCGATAGGCTATATCTGTACGGTATTCCATGCCATCCCAGTTGATTTCATCAACCAGTTTATAGGCACGCTGCTGCGCTTGTGTAACTGTATTACCCAGTGCAGTAGCACACAGTACACGACCACCGGCAGTCACTATGCTATCGCCGTCTTGCTTAGTCCCTGCATGGAAGACTTTTTCGCCTTCAGGGTAAGTTACTTTCAAGCCACTAATCGCATCGCCTTTCGGGTAGCTATCTGGGTAGCCTTTAGCGGCTAAAACAACACCTACTGCAGCGCGTGAATCAAACTCAATGGTGGTTTTATCAAGCTCTACACGGTTAGCAGCTTCAATCAATTCAACTAAATCTGATTGCAAACGTAGCATCATAGGTTGTGTTTCAGGATCGCCAAAACGACAGTTATATTCAATAACCTTTGGTGTGCCGGTCTCATCTATCATCAAGCCTGCATACAAAAAGCCAGTGTACGGATGGCCTTCGCTAGCCATACCTTCTACCGTTGGGTAGATCACTTCGTTCATAATGCGTTGATGAATTTCATCAGTCACTACCGGTGCCGGAGAATAAGCGCCCATACCGCCAGTATTTGGGCCAGCATCGCCATTGTAAGCGCGTTTATGGTCTTGGCTGGTTGCAAACGGCAGTACGTTTTTACCATCAACCATGACTATAAACGACGCTTCTTCACCTTCTAAAAACTCTTCAATGACTACACGACTACCGGCGTCACCAAAGGCATTACCCGCAAGCATATCGCGAATAGCCTCTTCAGCATCGCGTTCGTCCATAGCAACAATCACGCCTTTACCAGCCGCTAAACCATCGGCTTTAATAACAATCGGTGCGCCTTTTTCTTTTAAATAGGCAAGCGCAGGGTCGATTTGTTCAAACGTTTGGTAATCAGCGGTTGGGATAGCATGACGTGCTAAAAAGTCTTTAGTGAACGATTTAGACCCTTCAAGCTGGGCAGCGCCTGCTGTTGGGCCAAAAATAGCTAAGCCGTGTTCACGAAACTTATCAACAACACCTAATACTAGCGGCACTTCTGGACCAACAATGGTTAGCTCAACATTATTTTGCTGTGCAAAGCTAAGTAGTCCATCAAGATCTTCAACGTTAATTGCTACGTTCTCAAGTTTTGGCTCAAGGGCTGTGCCCGCATTACCTGGAGCAACATAAACAGTGTTTACTTTTGTATTTTGAGCGGCCTTAAACGCAAGTGCGTGTTCGCGGCCGCCGCTGCCAATGACTAATACATTCATGGCGAATTTCCTATTTAAAGCGGTTTTTTAAATTTCAGCGTCATACGGTCGCTTTCACCTATGGCTTTATATTTAGCGGCATCTTGCTCGCCAAGTCTAAGGCTCGGTGGAAGGGTCCATACCCCTTTAGGGTGATCGGCTGTATCAAGAGGGTTTGCATTAATATCGCTTTTTGCTTCAAGTTCAAAACCTGCTTGTTCAGCAAGTGCAATAACCACACTCTGCTTCATATAACCTGATGACTTTTGCATTTCATCGGCTTGCTCTTCGGGTAGGCGGTGTTCAACCACACCTAAAGTGCCGCCAGGTTTAAGTGCTGTATAAAATGACTTAAACGCATTGCTTGCAGCTTTTTTATCTTTACTCATGTACCAGTTATGGACATTACGAAAAGTAAGTACCATATCGGCGCTACTTGCAGGAGCAATATCTAAATGAGTAGAAGGAGCAAACTCAGTAAGTTTAACGTCACTAAAGCGGGCATCTTCAGCGATTTTAGCTTTAAAACCAGCAAGAGAACGTTGGTAGTAACCTACCGATGAATCAGCAGGAAAATGCGCGGCATAATAGGTGCCTTGCTCTTTTAATGCTGGCGCTAAAATTTCACTATACCAACCACCGCCAGGCGCAATTTCTACCACAGTCATTGTTGGTTTAAAGCCAAAAAACTCGAGGGTTTCTACAGGATTGCGGTATTGGTCGCGTTCACTGCTGCGCTCGCTTGCTTTAACTGCATTTGTTAATGCTGAGTCGTGGCCATGGTTGTGTGCTAATGCCATTGTTGAACTTAATGACAATGTGGCAACCAGTAGAGATTTTAGTGCAAATTTCATCGTCTAATCCTTCACATTATAATTGTTAGTCATGGTTATAGAATAAGCAGAATACGTGAATTTGATGCAAACAAAAAGAGCTAACTGAAGCAGTTAGCTCTTTAAGCGATTAATGGCGGAAATGGCGCATACCCGTAAACACCATTGCCATACCGGCTTCATCAGCGGCGGCAATTACTTCTTCATCGCGCATTGAACCACCCGGTTGAATAACCGCGGTAATACCTGCTGCGGCTGCAGCATCAATGCCATCACGGAATGGGAAAAATGCATCTGATGCCATGACTGAGCCTTTAACTTCAAGGTTTTCATCAGCGGCTTTAATACCGGCAATTTTAGCTGAGTAAACACGGCTCATTTGGCCTGCGCCAACACCAATGGTCATACCGTCGCGGGCATAAACAATGGCGTTTGATTTAACAAATTTAGCCACTTTCCAACAGAACAGTAAGTCTTTAAGTTCTTGCTCAGAAGGCTGGCGCTTAGAAACAACCGTTAAGTCGCCTTGCGTTACCATACCTAAATCACGGTCTTGAATTAGAACGCCGCCATTAACGCGTTTAATGTCATGGCCTGTGCCTTTAGCAGAGAACTCACCACACTCTAATAAACGTACGTTTTGTTTAGCTGATACTATTTGAGCGGCTTCTGCACTCACGCTTGGCGCAATAATAACTTCAACAAATTGACGTTCAACAATCGCTTGTGCAGTTTTTGCGTCAAGTTCTTGGTTAAAAGCAATAATGCCGCCAAACGCTGACGTTGGATCAGTTTTAAAGGCGCGATCGTATGCTTCTAAGATATTGTCGCCAATTGAAACACCACATGGATTAGCATGTTTTACAATAACACACGCCGGTACATCAAATTCTTTAACACACTCAAGTGCGGCATCGGTATCGGCAATATTGTTAAACGATAATGCTTTACCTTGCAGTTGAGTGGCTGTCGCCACTGACGCTTCAGAGATGTCATTTTCAACATAAAACGCGGCATCCTGATGCGAATTTTCACCGTAGCGCATATCTTGTTTTTTAGTGAATTGCATATTGATAGTACGAGGGAACTTAGTATCTTCAGCCGCTTCCTCTGTGTAATCAGGAACCATTTTACCGAAGTAGTTAGCAATCATGCCATCGTACTGCGCTGTATGCTCATACGCTGCAATAGCTAAGTCAAAGCGTGTTTTGTAGGTTGTTGAGCCGTTGTTATTTTGCATTTCGCTAATAACACGGTCGTAGTCGCTTGCGTTAACAACGATCGTCACATCTTTGTGATTTTTAGCTGCCGCACGTACCATCGTTGGGCCACCAATATCGATGTTTTCAATAGCATCTTCAAGGCTGCAGTTTTCTTGAGCGACAGTATTCGCAAAGGGGTATAAGTTAACTACAACGATGTCGATAGCAGAGATATTGTTATCTGCCATTACGTCTTCATCTTGGCCACGACGAGCAAGAATGCCGCCATGAATTTTTGGATGTAGGGTTTTTACGCGACCATCCATGATCTCAGGGTGACCGGTGTGATCTGATACTTCAGTTACTTTAATTGCATTGTCAGCAAGTAGTTTACACGTGCCGCCAGTTGAAAGTATTTCAACACCTTGTGCTTCTAGTGCACGGGCAAATTCAACAATACCGGTTTTGTCTGACACACTCAAAAGTGCGCGACGTATAGGACGATGTGTATCCATTGTAGTTTGATTTCCTCAGTTAATGAGCTAGCTTAGAAGCGCGTATTTTAACTGATTACGACTCAAAAAACGACTTATAACGACCCATAAAGCGTGAGCATTTTGCAATTTCGTTAATAAATTTTACAAATAAAAAAAGCACCCTAAGGTGCTTTTTACTCAAAATACTTTATACCAGCTGTATTGGATTAGTAAGCAATTATAACGACAAAGAAATAAGTCAATAACAAGGCAAAAATTTTGCTGTGTAGTTATTCTACATAAAAAATTTTTAACGCAGTTAGGGGCTTATTTAGCTCGTTAGAATGATTACGGTTTCAATATAGCTGGTATTAGTTCATACCGTATTTTTTAAGCTTTTTACGTAAAGTACCACGGTTGATACCTAGTAAAATTGCCGCACGAGTTTGATTGCCACGTGTGTAAGTCATTACTTCTTCAAGCAATGGCGCTTCTAGCTCAGAAAGAACAAGGTCGTAAACGTCTTGCACATCTTGACCGTTAAGCTGCTTTAAGTAGTGGTGAACAGCTTTTTTCACTGCATCACGCAATGGCTGCGGTTTCTCGTGTGACTGAACATGAGGGTTAGTGATAAATGGAGAAGTCACGTTTTGTTCGAACATTATAAAGTCTCTTTCTTTCTTAGTTAGCTGCTAGTGTTTTAAAGTATTGCTCTAATGCGACGACCTGTGCCTCTGAATTGTCGAGCGCATTAAATACTCGCCTAAACTGACCGTCACTGTCATGGGTTTGCAAATACCAAGATACATGTTTGCGAGCGATTCGTGCTCCCATTGGCTCACCGTAAAACACATGGAGGTTGGTTAAATGCTCCATTAAAATACTGCGCACCTCTGCAATAGCAGGTGGCTGCATATGTTCACCAGTTCGCAAATAGTGGTCTATCTCCCTAAATATCCAAGGGCGACCTTGGGCGGCTCGACCAATCATGATGGCATCTGCACCCGTATAGTCCAAAACCTGCTTTGCTTTTTCAGGTGATGTAATATCACCATTAGCAACCACAGGTATCGACACTGAACGTTTTATATCCCTAATTGTGGCGTACTCAGCATCACCTTTGTACATACATGCGCGCGTGCGCCCATGTACAGCCAGTGATGCAATGCCATAACGTTCAGCTATTCTTGCAATCTCTACACCATTACGGTTGTCCTGATCCCATCCGGTACGGATTTTAAGTGTCACAGGTATATCAACCGCGTTTACTACGGCATCAATAATCTCTTCCACGAGTTCTGGAAACTGTAATAAGGCTGAGCCTGCAAGTTTCTTGTTCACTTTTTTTGCTGGGCACCCCATATTGATATCTATGATCTGTGCACCGTTTGCAACATTGAATTGTGCGGCCTGTGCCATAAGCTCAGGGTCTGCTCCTGCAATTTGCACCGCACGTATACCCGACTCACCAGAATGATCCATCCGGTTCATCGACTTTTCGGTTTTCCAAACCTTCGGATTAGACGACAGCATTTCAGACACAGCAAGGCCAGCGCCTAAACGACGACATAGCTGTCTAAATGGTCTGTCCGTTATGCCCGCCATAGGCGCGACAATGACATTATTCTCAAGTTGGTATGAACCGATACGCACGATATTCAATAGGCCTCTTTTCAAGGGGCGCTAAGTTTACGGCTTTTTACGCAAAAATCAAAGGCTATAAATTGAACAAAAGTGACTTTTTTTTGCTCTTTTCGTATTGACATTTGATAACCGTATGACGAAGCGGTTTATTTGTGTGAATTTTGAACGGCTGTTACTTTTATAATAAAAAATCTTTATTTTTTATTATGTAAAAAAATAGTAAAGCCTGTTAAATACAGGCTTTAGATACGACTTTTGAGTTAATACTCTAAATTTTTTAATAACGCACTATTACGCTTTTTTAATGCCACTTACTCGGGTCCAATCGCCTTCAATGGCAATTTCATCGAGCTCAATAAAGGGCGCGTATATGTCAGCAACCGATTGTGCTTGTTCTTCTAAAATTCCCGACATCGCAATTTTACCGCCTGGCTTTAATAAGCCTAAAATAACACTATGAAGCTCACGCAGTGGTTGCGCTAAAATATTTGCCACTACAATGTCAGCAGTAAACTCAGGTTGATTTTCTGGCAGGTACACTTCAAGCTTGTCAGCAACACCATTGCGATTAGCGTTATCTAGGCTTGCTTCCAGCGCTTGTGGGTCAATGTCTATCCCTATCATGCGCTCAGCACCCAATTTTATTGCTGCAATGCCTAATATGCCTGAGCCACAGCCAAAATCGACCACGGTTTTACCAGTTAAGTCTTGGCTTTCTAACCATTTTAAACACAGTGCCGTGGTGGCGTGTGTGCCAGTACCAAAAGCAAGACCTGGATCAAGTAGTACATTGACTGCGTCTGGGTCTGGAATGTCGCGCCAGCTAGGACAAATCCAGAGTTTTTCGCCAAATTGAATAGGGTGAAAATTATCCATCCACTCACGTTCCCAGTCTTTATCTTCGAGTTGCTCAATTTTGTAAACTAAATTGTCTTTTAGCTCATCATGGCGTTTTAATAACGCAACCACTGCGTTCATATCGTGATTAGCTTCGAACAAGCCAATTACTGTGGTGTCAGCCCAAAATACAACAGTGCCAATTTTAGGCTCATAGATAGGCGTGTCTTTAGCATCAATAAAAGTAACAGAAGCACTGCCTGCTTCCATTAATAGGTCACTTACTGCATCAGCGGTTGCAGCATTGGCATTGATACGGATTTGGATCCAAGCCATGTTTATTTCCTTGAAATAGAAAAAAGGCCGCTACAGCGGCCTTTTAAATTAACTTATAATGTAACGCTAGATTATTTAGCGTCTAAAAAGCTTTTCAGTAAATCAGAGCGAGAAGGGTGACGTAATTTACGCAGTGCCTTCGCCTCAATTTGACGAATACGTTCACGTGTTACGTCAAACTGTTTACCTACTTCTTCTAACGTGTGGTCGGTATTCATATCAATACCAAAACGCATACGTAGTACTTTCGCTTCACGGGCTGTTAAGCCAGCAAGCACGTCGTTAGTTGCGCCACGAAGAGACTCCATTGTTGCCGAATCGATTGGCGAATCAATAGTGGTATCTTCGATGAAGTCGCCTAAGTGCGAATCTTCATCATCACCAATAGGTGTTTCCATTGAAATTGGCTCTTTTGCAATCTTAAGTACCTTACGGATTTTATCCTCAGGCATCATCATGCGTTCAGCTAATTCTTCTGGATTTGGCTCACGACCCATTTCTTGTAACATTTGACGTGAAATACGGTTCAATTTATTGATCGTTTCAATCATATGTACTGGAATACGGATTGTTCTTGCTTGGTCAGCAATAGAGCGCGTAATTGCTTGACGGATCCACCACGTAGCATAAGTTGAAAACTTATAACCACGACGGTATTCAAACTTATCAACCGCTTTCATCAGACCAATGTTACCTTCTTGGATTAAATCTAAGAACTGTAAACCACGGTTGGTGTATTTTTTAGCGATTGAAATTACAAGACGTAAGTTTGCTTCTACCATCTCTTTTTTAGCACGGCGCGCTTTCGCTTCACCAATACTCATGCGACGGTTTATATCTTTAATACGTTCAATGCTTAAGCCAGTGCTTTCTTCCATTGAAGTAAGTTTGCTAATACAACGAAGTATTTCAGGCTTCACTTCTTCAAGTTTAGCTGAATGCTTTTCGTTTGCTGCAATTTCAATATCAAGCCATGCTGTGTCAGTTTCGTTGTTTGCAAAATGCTTAACAAAGGTTTTCTTTGGCAGCTTTGAAACTTGAACTGCATGCTTCATGATAAGACGTTCTTGAACGCGAACTCTGTCCATCATTTCACGCATGTTATTAACCATGCGATCAAACTGTTTAGGTACGAGTTTAAAGGTTCTGAACAGCTCACCGATTTCTAAAATAGCGGCTTGAGACTCTGGATGAGAGCGACCTTTCTTATCGAATGTTTCACGTGCTTTGGTGTATAAATCACGTAAATTTTCGAAATGGATGCGCGCTTCTTCAGGATCTGGACCTGTATCTACTTCTTCTTCGTCTTCATCATCGCTGTCATCGTCATCATCGTCGCTGTCATCAAGTTGTTTTTCACTTAATTCAGAACCAATGTTGGTGGCAGCAATAGGTGGTGCTTCTTCTGCATCAGGATCGAAAAAGCCAGAGATAATATCGCTAAGACGCATCTCTTCTGCTTCAAACTTATCCCACTGTTCAAGTAGGTAAGTGATCGCTTCTGGGTATTCAGCAACCGAAATTTGAACTTGGTTAATGCCTTCTTCAATACGCTTAGCGATAACAATTTCGCCTTCACGGGTAAGAAGTTCAACAGTACCCATTTCACGCATATACATGCGAACAGGGTCAGTTGTACGGCCAATTTCTTTTTCTACAGTAGCAAGGGCTGCAGCGGCAGCTTCCGCTGCGTCTTCGTCTGTCGTGGTTTCTTGCATCATTAATTCATCGGCATCAGGCGCGTTTTCGCTAACCTTGATACCCATGTCATTAATCATGCTAATGATATCTTCTACTTGATCTGAGTCGATAATATCTTGTGGAAGGTGATCATTAACTTCTGCAAAAGTTAAATAACCTTGCTCTTTACCTTTTTGAATCAGAAGTTTTAATTGTGACTGAGGAGTTGGATCCATAGAGATTGTTTCTTCCACTCTGATAAGTTGATACAACAGGCGCCATCATGGAGTTTGCTCAAAGGCTAACCAGAATAATGTGACGCAGTGAATAGCACAGTATAACAGCCTAAATCAAATCTGACTAGCTGTTCGTTGCTTTTAACGCTGTCATTAGTAAATGACATTCTAGTCGTTCGTCGCTATTTAGGCCCTGTGTCTTGTCTTTTATTAATAGGGTCTCTAGTCGATAATTTAAACACTGATCTTCAATAAATTTGAAAGTATTTTGGAAAACAGTCTCTAAACGCTCTTCATTTATTTGATGTTGCCATGTCGCTAACTTAGTTAATGGCTCGTAGTCATCGGTGTCCCGAAATGATTCAAGAATTTGTGCGGTGGTAATGCCATCTTTTTGTAATGCTTGATGTTGTAGTCGCAATAATAAGCCAATACCCGCAATATTCATTTGAGCTAAATCGGGTAAATAGGGCACACTTTTAGCCAAGTTAGGGTGCTGAATTAAAATCCCTATTGCTTGGCGCATGGGTGTAATTTTAAATTTTCGTTCAATTGCTTGCTGCTGTTTTGGCGTTTTTAAGTGATTATTGAGTTGCTCACGGGTGCGGCCAATCAATCGCCCAAGTTGCTCTAGGATATTTTCTTGGTAAAACTCACTTGGGATCTTTTCAATCAGGGGCAGTGCCGCACTGAGTAACTTAGCCTTACCGGAATCTAGTGTTAAATCAATCTCTTTACTTAGTTTATTAAACAGCACTTTAGTGAAGTCATCTGCGTTTTCAAGGCGTTGCTCAAAAGCTGCTTTACCTTCTTGTTGTACGAGTGAATCAGGGTCTTCACCATCGGGTAAAAATACAAAATGCAGTGCTTTGCCATCGTTTAAGTAAGGCAACGCATTTTCGAGTGCGCGCCACGCAGCATCTTTACCTGCACGGTCACCATCGTAACAACAAATAACTTTATCTGTGGTTCTAAATAAAGTGTGCATGTGCTCGCTGGTTGTCGCTGTACCAAGGGCTGCTACGGCATATTCAATACCTTGTTCTGCCAGCGCTACTACGTCCATGTAGCCTTCAACAATCAGTACATGGTCAAGCTTCTTGTGTGCTTGTTTAGCTTCATAAAGCCCATAGAGTTCAAAGCCCTTATGAAATATGCGCGTCTCCGGAGAGTTTAAATATTTAGGCCCTTGATCGGCTTGCATTACTCGCCCACCAAAAGCAATAACGCGGCCGCGTTTATCACGAATTGGAAACATTAAGCGATCACGGAAAAAGTCGAACTGTTTGCCTGGGGTTTTCTCAGATGCGAGTTTAAGCTCAACTAATTGTTCTTTTTGTTCTTGGTTTCGCCCAAGTTGTTGGCAGAGCCCTTCCCATTCGCTGGGCGCATAACCTATCATAAACTTTTTAACGGTTGCACCGCTTAAGCCGCGACCTTTAACGTAATCGATTACCGCTTCAGAGTTACTGTGATGTTTTAACTGATGTTGATAAAAGCGTGCTGCATGCAGCATTAGATCATAGTCTGAACGTTTTTGTGCCGCTGTGCGCTCTGGTCCATTACTGCTCCCTTGTTCGCGAGGAACATCAAGGTTAAGTAAACTGGCTAGTTCCTCAATTGCATCAACAAACTCGAGTTTGTCATACTCCATTACAAAAGAAATAGCATTGCCGTTAGCGCCACAGCCAAAGCAATGATAAAACTGTTTATCTTGCGATACGGTAAATGAAGGCGACTTCTCATTATGAAAAGGACAGCAAGCTTGATAGTCTTTGCCCGCTTTTTTCAACCCTACCTTTGAGTCAATCAGGTCGACAATATCGGTTCGTGCCAATAAATCATCGATAAAGTTGCGTGGGATCTTTCCAGCCATTGTTTAAAGTACAGCCCTAAGATAAATAGAAAAGTGATGAAAACGAATTATAATACGCAAAGATTTGAACACAAATGCATAATTTTTTGAAGTACTAAATATCTAAACGAAGAAACCGAGCTCAAGGCTCGGTTTACTTCAATCATACTAAATGTATGTGGGGGTATTAGGCAGTTAATCGTTGCTTAATTAAACCTGAGATTTTGCCCATATCGGCACGACCTTCGGCTTTGCTTTTGATTATACCCATTACTTTACCCATGTCTTGCATACCTGCTGCGTTAGTATCAGCAATAGCCGCGTCAATGAGAGCAATAATTTCTTCTTCACTCAATTGTTGAGGTAAAAAAGCTTCAAGTGCTGTAATTTCATTGGCTTCAATATCAGCTAAATCATCACGCCCAGCATCTTTGTACTGAGTGTAAGAGTCGCGACGTTGTTTAACAAGCTTCACTATAACGGAGGTAATACCTGCGTCGTCTAGTGTTATTTGCTCGTCAATTTCACGTTGCTTGATTGCAGCAAGTACCATACGAATAGGGTTAAGACGTTGTTTGTCTTTGGCTCTCATCGCATCTTTTTGCGCATCTTTTAGCGTTATTAAAAGGCTCATTTATACAAGACCTAATATATTAGTATAATTTAACGCGACGAGCGTTATCACGAGAAAGTTTTTTCATGTGACGTTTAACAGCAGCTGCTTTTTTACGCTTACGCTCAGCTGTTGGTTTTTCATAGTGCTCGCGACGACGAACTTCTGAAAGGATACCTGCTTTTTCACATGAACGCTTGAAGCGACGAAGTGCTACGTCAAACGGTTCGTTCTCTCTTACTTTAATTACTGGCATTAAAAATTCACCTACCTAAATTATGAGCGTTGCTCAAGTTGATCAAACATTGATCAAGTGGTTCAAAAATGGTGCGGTATTGTAATCCGAAGCAACACCACATGTAAAGGATAATATTAACAGAAACACAGCAGCTAAAACAGTGTTAATTTATATGGCGTTGGTACAGCCTACAAAAAACCTGACCTGCCTTTTTCTCTTTAATTAACAACCAGTTATTTGGTGCTTTAAACGAGGTTAGCTCAGTTTCTACTTCAACATATATCAATGCTTCGGGGTCGAGCCATTGATTATTTTCCAATAAATCACAGCATGATTGAGCTAAATTTTTGCGAAATGGCGGGTCAATAAAAACCAAATTAAATGTGTCACTGGTGTTTTTTCTCTCTAAAAACGTCAGTGTATTGGTATTAACGACTTGCGCGTTTTGTGCATCAAGCGTCGCAATGTTTTGCTCTAATTGTTTTGCTGCTTGTGAATCAAGCTCTATGAATGTGGTGTGTTTTGCAAAACGCGACAATGCTTCAAATCCCAATCCACCGGAACCGGCAAAGCAATCGAGAGTGTGCGCATCGCGGGTATCGTGCATCAACCAATTAAACACCGTTTCTTTAATTCGGTCGGTTGTAGGACGCAGACCTTGAACATCTTTTACTGGCAGTTTTCGACCGCGAAATTGGCCGCTAATGATTCTAATAACCCCATCAGCTGATTTATGAGTGGTGTTATTTTGTGTGGTTTTTTTTCTCATTTAACTCACTAAAAATTGGTATCTATGATCTAGCTCAGATAATATTGCAATCATATCACGGCGTGTCATTTTTCAACTGCGCTAAAAGTGTTACTATTATGCACCCTCGAGGATAACGTGTTGCTAAAAGCAATTATTTAGGCTTAAAAGCACGCTATCATTATCGTTAGTTTATCAGATTTTTATAAGTGGTTATTAGCAAGTATGGCAAAAAAAAGTAAATTCATGTCGTGGCTCGGTTTTGGCAAGTCAGATAAAAAACAAGCAGAAGCTGATAAACAACAAGCATTAGCAAAAGAGCAGGCAGAAAAAGCCGAGCAAGAACGTTTAGCTGCAGAGCAAGCTGAGGCAGAGCGTTTACAGGCTGAAGCAGAAGCCGAGCGTATAGAACAAGCTCGAATTGCAGCTGAACAAGATCGTTTAGCACAAGAGCAGGCAGAAAAAGCCGAGCAAGAACGTTTAGCTGCAGAGCAAGCTGAGGCAGAGCGTTTACAAGCTGAAGCAGAGGCCGAGCGTTTAAAGCAAGAGAAACAGGCGCAAGCACAGCGCGCAGCGGCAGAAGAAAAACAAGCGATTGAACACGCTAACGCAGAGCTATTAGCTAAACAGCAGGCAGATGCAGAGCAGCAAAGACAAGAGCAAGCCAAACGTTTAGCAGAACAAGAAGCGCAAATGCAGTTAGAGCAAGAGCGCATTGCAGCAGAAAAAGCTGAGAACGAGCGTTTAGAACAACAGCGTATTGCAGCAGAACAAGCTGAGAACGAGCGTTTAGAACAACAGCGTATTGCAGCAGAGCAAGCTGAGAACGAGCGTTTAGAACAACAGCGCATTGCAGCAGAGCAAGCTGAGAATGAGCGTTTAGAACAACAGCGCATTGCAGCAGAACAAGCTGAGAACGAACGTTTAGAACAACAGCGTATTGCAGCAGAGCAAGCTGAGAACGAGCGTTTAGAACAACAGCGCATTGCAGCAGAGCAAGCTGAGAATGAGCGTTTAGAACAACAGCGCATTGCAGCAGAACAAGCTGAGAACGAACGTTTAGAACAACAGCGTATTGCAGCAGATCAAGCTAAGAACGAGCGTTTAGAACAAGAGCGTCTGGCTGCTGAAGAGGAGTCTGAACGCCTAGAGCAAGAGCGACTGACCGCAGAGCTTGCAAAGGAAGAAGCTATAAAAGCGGAAAAACCTAAAAAAGAAGGTTTTTTCTCTCGCCTCAAAAAAGGCTTACTGAAAACACGCGTTAATATTGGTTCTGGCTTTGCCTCAATTTTCAGCGGTAAAAAAATTGACGATGAGTTATTTGAAGAATTAGAGACTCAGTTACTCACTGCCGATCTTGGTGTTGATACCACCATGAAGCTAATCGATAGCCTGACCGACGCCGCTGATCGCAAGCAGCTTAAAGATGGTGATGCGCTTTATGAATTAATGAAGCAAGAAATGGCAACTATGCTGAAAACAGCAGAGCAGCCTTTAGAAATACCAGCAGACAAAAAACCTTTCGTTATCCTTATGGTAGGTGTAAACGGCGTAGGTAAAACCACCACCATTGGTAAAATGGCGAAACAATTTCAAAACCAAGGTAAATCGGTAATGCTTGCTGCCGGTGATACATTTAGAGCCGCAGCAGTAGAGCAGCTTCAAGTTTGGGGTGAGCGTAATAGTATTCCTGTTATAGCTCAGCACACTGGTGCTGATAGCGCCTCAGTGGTATTTGATGCCTTTCAAGCCGCTAAAGCGCGTAATGTTGATGTGTTAATTGCCGATACAGCAGGGCGCTTGCAAAATAAAGATAACTTAATGCAAGAGCTTGAAAAAATAGCCCGTGTGATGAAAAAAGTAGACCCAGATGCACCGCATGAAGTGATGCTGACAATTGATGCTGGCACAGGCCAAAATGCTATTAGCCAAGTAAACTTATTTAACCAATGTGTAGGTTTAACGGGTATCACACTATCAAAGCTTGATGGCACCGCTAAAGGCGGGGTTATTTTTGCCGTTGCTGATAAGTTTAATATTCCTATTCGTTACATTGGTGTAGGTGAAAGTATTGATGATTTACGCACCTTCAAGAGCGATGACTTTATTGACGCGCTATTTAGCCAAGATGAGGACGACGTTTAATTTACCAAAAGGGAGCCTGCTCCCTTTTTAATTGCAAGGAATACCAATTGCGTTAGGACGTTTAATGAGGTTGGCATAATAAAAAATGATAAATTTTCAGCAAGTAAGTAAAACCTATGCCGGTGGGCATCGCGCGCTTGAAAAAGTGAGTTTTCATATAAAACCAGGCGAACTGGCTTTTTTAACGGGCCACAGTGGTGCCGGTAAAAGTACACTTTTAAAGCTTATTAGCTTGATGGAACGCCCCTCTGCGGGTAATGTGTTTATCAATGGCGTGGATTTAAATAAGTTAAATTCACGACAAATTCCGTATGCACGCCGCGACATTGGTATTATTTTTCAAAATCATCGTCTATTAGAACGATATACGGTGTTCGATAACGTTGCTTTGCCCTTAATTATTGAAGGGACTCACCACAAGCAAATTGCCAAGCGTGTGCATGGCGCGCTCGATAAAGTGGGCTTGTTAGATAAAGTACGCTGTCATCCCTCCACACTCTCTGGCGGTGAGCAGCAACGTGTAGGGATTGCACGAGCCATTGTTAATTCTCCTCCTATACTATTAGCTGATGAACCTACCGGTAACCTTGATCCTGAGTTATCGATGGAAATATTACGCCTGTTCGAAGATTTTAATAAGCATGGCACCACGGTTTTAATTGCCACCCATGACTTGGGGTTAGTATCACGAATGAAGTATCGTAGCTTAACGCTTCATGATGGGCGGATGAGCCAAGATCCACTGGCTGAGGGTGTATTATGAGTTTACTGTTCAAAAGCCGTCAAAATAGTAATGATAAACAAAAAAAATCCGTATTCTCTGGCGGTTACTTTTTCATTATTAATATTTTTCGCCAAGGTGTGTACAGCCTAGGAGAAATGTGGCGCACGCCATTAGCCTCTATGATGACTATTGCTGTTCTGGGTTTGAGTTTAACCTTGCCCGCGACGTTATACTTAGTGGTTAAAAATGTGCAGCAAGTGAGCAGTGGTTTTGAGCAAGCCAGCGAAATATCCTTGTTTGTAAAAGAGGATATGAGCGAGCAAGAAACACAAACTTTAGTTAAACGCTTAGCGCTATATCCTGAAATACAAAGTGTGACTTTTATTTCTCGCACTGAGGCTTTGGATGAATTCAAAGAAATGTCTGGGTTTGGTCAAGCTTTAGAATACCTAGATAGTAACCCATTACCGAATGTGGTTTTAGTTACACCAACCCAGCGACATAGCCAACCTAATGCGGCTAAGCTATTGCTTAAAAAACTTGAAGGTGAACGCGAAGTTGATTTTGGTAAGCTTGATATTGCTTGGCTTGAACGTTTAAATGCATTACTCAGTTTGTTAAAAGAAAGTGTAATTACGATTGCGCTATTATTACTTACCTCAGTGACGCTTATTATAGGCAACACAATTCGTTTATCTATTATGGATAAAAAAGAAGAAATACAGGTAATGAAGCTCGTAGGGGCAACTAATACCTTTATTCATGCCCCCTTTTTATGGACTGGCATTTGGTATGGCGTGATTGGCGGGTTGTTTGCTTTTATTTGCGTAGCATTAATGATGTGGTGGCTATCTGCTGCGGTAAGCAGTGTTGCAGGGGTATATCAAACCAGCTTTACGCTAATAGGGCTTAGCCTTAATGAATTTGGCGCGTTGGTATTGTTGGCCACTAGCTTAGGCTTTATTGGTTCTTACTTATCGGTTAACCGTTACATCTCAGAAATAGAACCCGATAAGGTTTAGGGCCCTAATATAATTCTTAAAACTGTCATGTTTTAAGTTTAAAATTATAAAAAAGCCAAAGCAAAAAGATTAATCTTTGCTTTGGCTAAACCAATTCATAGGTTATTCAGTCGCCTAGTGTAGACTGACTTAACACTAAAAAAACCACTTGATTTATGATTCAAAAAAGTTTTAAATTCAAGTTAGCACTCTTACTAAAAGAGTGCTAAGATGGTTTCAAATGTTTATCACCGAGGTGAAAAATGAGTAAAGATTTATACGCAATGGCACTTACAGTTGGGCAACAAAGCGCAAGTATGGATGGCTATCTTCAAGCTGTTAGTACTATTCCTATGCTTAAAGTTGAGCAAGAGCAGGAACTTGCAAAAAAACTTCAGGAAGAAGGCGATCTTAGTGCTGCAAAGCAACTCATTATGTCGCATTTGCGCTTTGTAGCGCACATAGCTAAAAGCTACTCGGGTTACGGGTTACCACAAGCTGATTTAATTCAAGAGGGTAACATTGGACTGATGAAGGCAGTAAAACGTTTTGACCCATCAGTGGGTGTACGTTTGGTTTCATTTGCGGTTCATTGGATCAAAGCCGAAATTCATGAGTTTGTGCTTAAAAACTGGCGTATCGTAAAAGTTGCGACAACCAAAGCGCAACGTAAACTGTTTTTTAATCTTCGTAAAAACAAAAAACGTTTAGGCTGGTTTAATCAAGCTGAAGTTAGCACAGTAGCGAGCGAGCTAGGTGTGAGTGAAAAAGAAGTGCGTGAAATGGAATCGCGTATGAGCGGCCAAGACATGGGCTTTGATTTAACGGGCGACGATAACGACGATGCGCCAACCAGTACTTACTCACCAGTGCAATACTTAACGGATGGTTCTGCTGACTTAGCCGATGATATTGAGCAGCAACAATGGCAAGAGCAGTCGCATACGCGATTATTTAGCGCTTTGAAAACCCTCGATGAGCGTTCTCAAGATATCGTTAGCGCACGCTGGTTGTCAGATGATAAAGCAACACTGCAAGAGTTGGCTGAAAAATACAGCGTATCAGCAGAGCGTGTTCGCCAGCTGGAAAAAACAGCAATGAAAAAATTACAAAGCGCGATGAGTTAATCGTACTTAAAAAGTTATAAAGCCCTGCATGAAAATGCGGGGCTTTTTTTTAGTTAAAAAAAGAGGTTAACAAAAAGTATCTTTTTTCTTATTTTGCTTACCTCTAGTCACATCTGTATATCTTTTAATTAAATATACCCTAGTTAAAGTTAATGAATAAGTTTGGTTTTAATTTAAATACATGATTTTAGTTTGTTTTTAATTTGGGTATATGAAAATATTCGCGCACCTGAGCGACTTGTCGTTCAAACCGTAGCCTAAATTAAATTATTAATTGCTGTGCTTATTGCCTTTCAATTTCATTTAACGCGAGTATTTACACTCAATATGAACTCATATTCACTAAAGAAAAAGATCTTGCTATCGGTGGTTCTTGCCCTAGCCGTTATTATTGTATTGCTATCGTGGAATAGCTACACCTCTCAAAAAGCGTTACTGTTAAAAAGCAGTATTGATAATGTAAGTCAGTCTGGTAAGCAACAAGCTGCGAGTATTGAAGATTGGCTAGCTAGTCGTCAGCAGATCATAGAGTCAGTTGCGAGTAAGGTTGAGGACAATACGCTCAGCGCATTACAGCAAGCCAAAGTGTCGGGTGGTTTTCAATTAACTTACTTTGGAGATAGTATCGGGAAAATGACTGACTCTGATCCAAGTATTGATCGAACCGGCTACGACCCGCGCACTCGTCCATGGTATAAACAAGCACAGCTGAAAAATGGCACCGTAATTACCAAACCTTATTTAGATACTGCGTTTAATCAGTTGGTTGTTTCTATTGCTAGAACAACACAAAGTGGCGTGGTAGCGGGTGATTTATCGATTGAGTCTTTAGTTAATGATGTTAATACTATGTCTTTACCGGCAAATGGGTATGCCATCATGATGCATCAAGATGGCACTGTGATTGCCTATAAAGACACTAAAAAAGTAATGGCAAATATTACGCATATTGACTCGAAAATAAATCACCAATTCATTTTATCTAATAGTCAAAACGGTGAATTTACTCCCCTTTATTTTAAAGATGAAGGCCGAGAGAAGCTTGTTTGGGGTGAAAATATAAATAATACCGATTGGCAGTTGCTATTTGTACTGGATAAAGAAACCTTAGAGGCACCGCTAATTAGTTTATTAGTAACTCAACTCGTATTAGTCAGTGTGGCACTTTTATTGAGCGTGTTGGCTATTTCATGGTTATTAAGTGTGTTGCTTGCGCCGTTAAGCCGAGTATCTCAAGCGTTATCAACAATTGCTGATGGTAACGGTGATTTGACCCAGCGTATTAGTGTTGATACACAAGATGAAGTTGGGGTACTGGCTGATAGTTTTAATCGCTTTGTAAGCAGCCAGCATGAGCTTATAAGCCATATTCGCCAGTTAGCTACTGATTTAGATTTTGATGCAGAGAAAAGCTTAACCACCAATCAAAACAGTGTCAGTGAGTTGCAGCGTCAGCAGCAAGAAGTGGCGATGGTTGCCACTGCGGTCACAGAGATGGCAAGTGCAACCCATGAGATTGCTGCTAATGCCGAAAATACCGCGACGGCATCACAGCAGTCAGCGCAAAGTAGTCGTGAAGGTAAACTGTTAGTTGATAAAACCAGAAATACGATTAATTCACTTGCGGGTGAAATAGACCAAACAACCACCGTCATTGGCGAACTAAGCTTACATGCTCAGGCTATATCGAGTATTTTGACTACCATTCAAGAAATTGCTGAGCAAACAAATCTCTTAGCACTCAATGCCGCAATAGAGGCTGCCCGTGCTGGTGAACAAGGGCGTGGCTTTGCAGTGGTTGCCGATGAGGTGCGTGTACTATCAAGAAGAACGCAAAACTCCACAGCAGAAATTTACACCACCATAGAAACCTTACAAAATACGACCAAAAAAGCAGTGAGCTTGATGGACAGCAGTAAGGGGTATGCTAACAATAGTGTGGATGATGTTAATGCAGCAGCTCATGCACTAGAGGAAATCACATTAGCAGTGAATGAAATTTCTGATATGGCGGGTCAAATAGCGGTTGCAGCAGAAGAGCAAACGCAAGTGACTAATGAAATTACTAGAAATACGGTCGCCATTAAAGATGTAACCGATGAAATTACTACCTCAGCAACTGCGCATTTAAGCCAAGCTGAAGTATTAAAAGACAGAGCTACAGATTTAAATGCCAAAGTAGCGACGTTTATTTTATAAATATAATGTGTTTAAGTGAGTTAAATTAACTGACGGGGTAAGGGGGTTACTTACCCCATCAGTTTAATGAAATAGCTTCTTGCTGAGCTATTTGTACATATTTACGTTCGACCAGTTGCGATACTGGCACCAGTTCAAATCCTTGCTCACTTAATTGCGGCAAAGCGTGGCGTAAAAAATCGATGGTTTCGGGATAGGGATGCGCTATTGCAATGGCAAACTGATACTTAGTTGCTTTTGATTTTAGCTCTTCTAATCTTAATTGTAGTTGCTCTGTGGTCGTTATATTGTCTAAAAATACATGTCGGCTAATATTTTCCACTCCCAAAAAGTTGGCTGCATTCTGAGCTTGGCTTAATTCAGTTGTACGGCTATCAAGAAAATACAGCTGGCGTTTTTTGAGTACTTCCATGGTCCATTTCATTGCTTGGCTTTGTTGAGTCAGCGCAGAGCCCATATGGTTATTAACTCCTTTAACTTGCGGTAAACTGGCCAGCGCATTCCCGAGCGTTTGTTGAAGTTGTGCTTTATCCATATTTAAAGTGAGCGCACCAGGCCCGAGTTTTTTACCATTTAAAGCCTGCATAGGAACATGCAACAGGAGCTCTTTATTTGACTGACTAGCAAGGGTTGCAAATATTTGAGAATAGGGGGTGTGGGGCAATATTGAATAGGACAACTGCCCAGGTAAACTCAGGAATTCTAAATCACGTTGATGATAACCTATGTCATCGATCACTATGGCTATTTGCTTGGCTTTAACAGCACTCGATGTTGCAAATAAGGCTAAAAACAGCCCAGCTAACACCATTAAATTTATAGTTTTCACGTTTTATAATTTTTATTATCTTTGTCGTGTTTAAAATAATTTACCGAATTTAGTGCATGTTGAGTAGCTGTTTTGCCTTGGTTAACTGGATATCGGCTAAATCTTCAGTGCTAAAAACGGTGTTTTGTTCTAACTGTTCATTTTTTATTATAACGGCTTTATTTGTTTGTGGAAGCGTTGTTTGATTAATCGCCACATTCGGAGTCACGCCAATACCTTCAATCGATTCACCTGATGGCGTAAAGTAGCGTGCGGTAGTTAGTTTTAAGGCGGTATCACCATCGCCTAATGGAATGAGTGATTGCACCGACCCTTTGCCAAATGACTGACTCCCCACTATTTTTGCACGCATATTTTCTTTTAGTGCTGCAGCCAGTATTTCTGCTGCAGAGGCTGAGTTTTCGTTAATCAGTACAACAATAGGTGCGCCTTTTAAAATATCGCCGCGTTTAGCGTAAAACGACTGATTAGAATCATAAAAACGTCCTTTGGTTGTTACTATTAGACCATCTTGTAAAAAGAGATCTGCCACAGCAACCGCGCTTTTTAAAGTCCCGCCAGGGTTGTCTCGTAAATCAATAATTAAGCCTTTTAATGCGTGGCCGTAATGGTTTTGCATAGCGGCTATTTGTAAGGCAACTTCATGCAAGGTGTGATTTGAAAAGGTATTTATAGCAATATAACCGCTACCAGCATCAAGTAGTTGCTTAGTTACACTGGCCAGTTTTATTTGTTTTCTGCTGAGGTTAAATATGAGCGGTGTTAGATTGTTATTTCGGATAATACTTAGTTGTACTTTATTGTTGGGGCTGTCTTTAATTTGCTGCGCGACTATATCAATAGGACTATTTTTAACCTGCTGATTATTAACTGCTGTAATAATATCGCCAGCTCGCAGGCCGACTTGTTTAGCAGGTGAATTATTAATTACTTTAACAATCGTGGTGCGCTGCTCAATATTTTTGACCTCAATGCCTAAGCCAGTATAGCGACCATTGGTATTATCAAATAACGCATTTAGCTCATTTTTATCTAAATATTTAGAGTAGGGATCGAGTTTAGAGTATAAGCGTTCAAATTGAGAGGTGTTGTATTCAATGTATTCACTGTTATGCAGTGCTAAATCATCAACGTAGTAGGTATGAATATTAAACAGTATTTCATTTATTTTTTGGCTTTCTAAATCTTTGACCGAACTGGCATGAGCATTATTTATAAAGCCAAAAAGTGCCAATAAAAAAAATACCTGCAAACAAAACCAAAATATTGATTTTTTTTGTGATACTTTTTTTTGGCAAATGTGTGTGTTTATCATAACTGCCTCTACTAGGATGCAGTTATTTTAAGATTAAATACGTCTGCACCATTTTATGGGATTAACAGCACGCCCTTTGTGGCGTATTTCAAAGTATAGACCAGAATCGGCTTGTCCACCGCTTTGCCCAACTAAAGCAACGCTTTCACCCTCTCTGACCATATCACCCACATCTTTGAGTAAGGTTTGTGCATGCCCGTATAAGCTCATAAAGCCTTCACCGTGGTCCACAACAATCACCCAGCCGTAACCTTTTAACCAATCTGCAAATACCACCTGACCGTTATGAATGCTATTTACTGAAGTGCCCTCTGCAGCAGAAATTAACACGCCTTTCCAGTTAATTCCGCCGTGCTTACGTTGGCCAAACTTGTGCGTTAGTTTGCCTTTACTCGGCCAGCTTAATCTTCCTTTATTTTTATTTAGGCCCAATAGCTCAATTTTTGTGGTTTTTTCTTCTTCAAGTTCTTTAATAGTTGCGATCAGCGTTTGTTCGTTCTCTTCTAAGTAACTAATTGAATTTTTTGTTTTATTTAACTGCTGTTTTAGATTTTTTAGGCTGGCTTGGCGCTCATTTTTAGCGTCAAGAAGCGCTGCTTGTCGCCTTTTTTGTTCATCAAATAAAGCAACTAGCTTTTCTTTTGTTTTTTCAAGCTCAGCTTGGTTTTTCGCAATTTCTATTTGCAGCGCTTTAAGTTCATCAAGCTGCTTTATGCGGGCTTTATTTAAGTAGTTGTAATAGCTAAGCGTACGTTCAAATTTAGCGGTATCTTCTTGGTTAAGCAGCATTTTTGAATAGTCATCACTACCTGCCATATAAGCACTTTTTAACTGTGCTGCTAAAACACGCTGAAATTGGGCTTGTTGTTTTTCAAGCTTTGCCGCGCGTTGTTGTTGCTCTGCTTGCTGTTGTTGTGTTTTTTTAACAGATTGCTCAGCCATATTGAGTGCTTTAGCGTTTTTCGCTATAGCGAGTTCATGTGCTTTTAGCTTTTGCTGCTGTTTAGCTATTTCTTTTTGCTGTTGTTGATATTCAGCTTGGCTTTGCTCTAAAGCCACTTGAACTTGGGATAGGTCTTTTTTAGTACGATCTTCATTAGCCACGGCAACGCCAGTGACTAATGAATGCAGTACACAGATACACGCAATGACGCGGTATGCGCTTTTTTTCATAGGTTATTTCAACACCATAATTGGCGACCCTGTCATTTCTGCAGGTTGCTCTAACCCCATTAAATGCAGCATGGTTAGGGCAACATCGCTCAAGGCTTTGCCTGAATAAGCTTGCGCATCGCGACCTACATAAATAAACGGCACGGGCTCACTGGTATGTGCTGTGTGCGCTTGGCCTGTTTTAAGGTTTGCCATTTGCTCTGCATTGCCATGATCGGCGGTAATAAGTGCTTCGCCGCCATATTCTTTCAATGCATCCACTACACGGCCAATACAGTTATCTACTGCCTCACAGGCTTTAACTGCAGCCTCAAATACACCTGAGTGACCGACCATGTCGCCATTAGGGTAGTTACAAATAATGGCATCGTATTTTCCACTTTTTATTGCTTCTACTAGCTTATCGGTAAGCATTTTTGAGTTCATTTCCGGCTGCAAATCATAAGTTGCAACCTGAGGTGATGGAATAAGTTCACGGGTTTCGCCGTCAAACTCATCTTCTCGTCCACCACTGAAGAAAAAGGTAACATGAGCATATTTTTCAGTTTCAGAAATACGCAGTTGAGTTTTACCTTGTTTTTCAAACCATTCGCCAAGTACGTTATTAAGCGGCGTGGGGCCAAAAGCAACAGGCGCATCTATATCGGCTGCGTATTCAGTCATCATCACAAAGCCGCTCAGCTCAGGCGATTTTTTCTTATTAAAGCCGTCAAAGCCAGGCTCTACAAAGGCGCGAGTGATTTCGCGTGCGCGGTCTGCTCTAAAGTTTGCAAATATAATGGTGTCGCCATCATTTACTTTTACATATTCGCTGCCTTTAGGAGTGATCGTGCTGGCTGCTACAAATTCGTCATTTTCATCGCGCTCATAAGCGGCATTTAGTGCACTTACGCCTTCTTCATAATCAAAATCGCCTTCACCTAAGGTGATTAAATTATAGGCTTTTTCAACACGGTTCCAGCGGTTGTCTCTGTCCATGGCATAGTAACGGCCAATTAGTGAGGCTAAACGGCCACATTTAAGTTCGCTAAATAAGGCTTCAATACGCTCAATAGACGCTTTAGCACTACGCGGTGGTGTGTCGCGTCCATCTAAAAAGGCATGAAAGTACACCTCTTTAGCGCCGCGTTTTGCAGCCAGTTGTATACTGGCAACAATATGATCTTCGTGGCTATGCACGCCACCTGGACTTAACAGTCCCATAATGTGTACAGCTTTGTTGGCATGAACGGCTTTATCAATGTTTTCAACAAGTGCAGGAGTTGTATCAAATTCGCCATCATCAATGGCTTTGGTGATACGGGTAAAATCTTGATACACAATACGGCCTGCGCCTAAATTAACATGGCCCACCTCAGAATTACCCATTTGGCCATCAGGAAGACCGACATCTAAACCCGATGCTGAAATTAATGTATGAGGACGTGTGGCCCAAAGCTCATCTAATACAGGGGTGTTAGCAGCTAAAATAGCATTGCTTTGCTCATCTTCTCTGTATCCCCAGCCATCTAAAATCATTAATACCAGTGGTTTTTTATGCTCTGTCATAGTCACTCCTGAAAAATTAGCGTTGCTAAAATACACGCTAACATTAATGCCAACATGCCAAGTCTTAGCATACCGCGTTTTATAGCTAGGATCAGCAATGAAAAGAAGATATTAAAAATTTTCAATTAGGATTGGCTAAATTGAAAGCTTTAAAGGGCTAGGTTATTTTTCAGTTAAAAAGAGCAGGGCATTGTGGCTTTCAAGCGTGCTTAAACTCGCATTTTTAGCTGATTTGGGTATACTTGCGCGGCTAATCTCTATTTTATTCAAGTATTGAATAGGGTTGTGGGGTAAGTTAAGCCTATCTTGTAGGTGAAAATTCAGAGTAGCCTAACAGCGCTCTATTGATTTGCTGATGAGTAACTGCTCATTGTGCAAGTGCAATTGGTAAGAATTTAAAATATCTAAAACATCCGTTTTAGTATGTAACTTTATAGTGGAAGTCGAATGGATCAATATATTGAATTTGTCTCAAACCATCCAATTCTAAGCCTAGCTTGGGTTGCGATTGCGTTTCTTATTATTAGTGGCGCAATAAAAAGTAAATTTTCAGCAATTCGTCAAATCAATCCTCAGCAGTTAACGTTACTTATTAACCGCGAAGACGGCCAGGTTGTTGATATGCGTGGGCAAAAAGAGTTTAAAACCGGCCATATTGCCGGTGCTGTGCACTTAAACCCAGAAAAAGCTAAAGAATCTGATTTCTCAACCCTTGAAAAGTATAAGAGCAAACCCATTATAGTGGTATGTGCTGCAGGCATGACTGCTTCAGGTGTTGCAACCGCAATGCATAAAGCAGGCTATGAACAGGTTTATGTTTTATCTGGCGGTATGGGTGCGTGGCAATCAGCAAGTCTGCCAACAACAAGCGGTCGCTAATATCTCTTAGCTAAACCGATTAAGGATTAATTATGAGTAACGTTGTTTTATACACCAAAGGATATTGTCCTTTTTGTCATCGCGCATTAGCGCTGTTAGACAGTAAAGGTGTAAAATACACAAATATTGATATTGGCGTTCAGCCAGAGCTTCGCGATGAAATGATCGCCAAAGCCGGTGGCGCAAGCACGGTTCCACAAATTTTTATCAACGATGAACACATCGGTGGCTGTGACGACATGATGGCACTAGAAGCGCAAGGTCACCTTGATGCTAAGCTCAGTGCTTAATTTAATTAATTATAATAAATAACAGGTTAGGAATAACAATGAACGAACAAAATCAAAACGCAGCAGCAGAAGCTGATGCAGGTGCACAGTTTACTATTCAACGTATTTACACTAAAGATGTATCGTTTGAAACGCCAAATTCGCCAGCTATTTTTCAAAAAGAGTGGGCTCCAGAAGTAAAATTAGATTTAGATACACGCTCTAACAAACTTGATGAAGGTGTTTACGAAGTAGTGCTTGCACTAACTGTAACGGCATCTATCGGTGAAGAAACTGCGTTTTTATGTGAAATTCAACAAGCAGGTATCTTTACGATTGCTGACGTTGAAGAAATGCAATTAGCGCACATGCTAGGTGCATTTTGCCCTAACGTGTTATTCCCGTATGCACGTGAAGCGGTATCTAACTTAGTAAATCGTGGTACGTTCCCACAACTTAATCTTGCGCCAGTTAACTTTGACGCATTATTTGCACAGTACATGCAGCAACGCACAGCGCAAGCTGAGCAGGCTACAGCAGACGCTTAATTTATGAATACAGCCACATCAGCTGTTACTGTTTTAGGGGCGGGGTCGTATGGCACCGCCCTTGCTATTTGTTTAGCCCGAAATGGTCACAAAGTGACTTTATGGGGACGCAATAGCCAAGACGTTGCGACGCTTGCAGCTGAGCGAAAAAATCAACGTTACTTACCTGATATTCCTTTTCCTGACACCTTAATCCTTGAAGCAGATTTACAGCGTGCAACGCAAAGTAGCGATATTGTTTTGGTTGTTGTGCCAAGCCACGCATTTGCTGACACATTAAAGCAAATCAAACCTGCTTTGCGCCCAAATGCAAAAATAGCATGGGCCACCAAAGGACTGGAGCCAAATACTGGGCGTTTGTTACAAGAAGTAGCAGTGCAAGAGCTAGGTGAAGAGGTGCCATTAGCGGTGCTTTCAGGGCCAACCTTTGCCAAAGAAATGGCGATGGGATCACCAACTGCAATTTCGGTGTCATCAACATCATCGGCATTTGCTAAACAAATAGCCGATTTATTGCATTGCGGGCGCTCGTTTAGGGTGTATAACAATGATGATTTTATTGGTATACAGCTCGGTGGTGCGGTTAAAAACGTGATTGCCATTGGTGCGGGAATTTCTGATGGAGTGGGGTTTGGTGCAAATGCTCGTACCGCGCTTATTACTCGTGGTTTAGCAGAGTTGTCGCGTTTAGGGTGTGCACTGGGTGCAAAACCTGAAACCTTTATGGGTATGGCCGGGTTAGGTGATTTAATTCTGACCTGTACCGATAACCAATCGCGCAATCGCCGTTTTGGTTTAGCCTTAGGCAAAGGTGAGAGTGTTGATGATGCCATTGCATCAATCGGCCAAGTAGTTGAAGGCTTTAGAAATACCAAAGAAGTGTACTTACTAGCTCAACGCGCTGGTGTGGAAATGCCAATTACCGAGCAAATATACAAAGTACTCTATGAAAATAAAGACATGAAAGCAGCTGCTATGGCGTTATTAGGTCGTGAACAAAAGTCAGAATAAATGCTTCATTATTCTTTTAAAATTAAAAAACCGACATAATGTCGGTTTTTTATTATTGGTAAATAATTACTGCGCGTTTACAAAGCCAAGCTGGCGCCAAGATTCATACACAAACACAGCTACTGCATTAGACAGATTCATACTGCGGCTATCGGCTTGCATAGGTATACGCACGCGTTGCTCGTTTGGCAGTGCTTGAATCATGTCATCAGGTAAGCCTCGGGTTTCTGGTCCGAATACTAAGCAATCACCCGCTTCATACTGTGCTTGGTGATGAAATTGGCTACCTTTAGTGGTGCAAGCATACACCTTTTTAGGTTGGCACTTTTCTAAGTAAGCATCAAATGAGGCATGGCGTTGTACATGGCTAAATTCGTGATAGTCAAGTCCAGCGCGTTTTACACGTTTGTCATCCCACTCAAACCCTAACGGTTCAATTAAATGCAATGAATAGCCAGTATTGGCACATAAACGAATGATATTCCCGGTGTTAGGCGGAATTTCAGGTTGGTATAAAACAATATCCAGCACAATAAGCCCTATAAAATCTTTAATTTGACTGGCTCAGTATACACGAACAATGAATAAAAAATGATATACTACAAACATTAAATACATCTTACACTTGGACAGATACGTGCATAATCGCAGTTATGAATTTTGGGTCAAAGCTTCAAGCATAGTGACCATGGTCATGGTGAGCCTAATGATTGCGACCAAAGCATGGGCTTGGCTGGCGTCGGGTTCGGCGTCGATGCTTGGCTCACTCACTGATTCATTAATGGATATTACCGCGACGCTAATGAGCTTTTTAGTTTTATCGTATGCACTGCGTCCTGCGGATGATGACCACCGGTTTGGTCACGGTAAAGCGGAGGCGCTTGCAGGGTTAGGCCAAGCTGCATTTATTGCGGGCTCGGGCTGTTTATTAATGTTTCACGGTATCGAGCGATTAATAAACCCAGTAGAGCTTTCGCACTCATTATTAGGTGTATGGGTGAGTATTTTTGCCATTGCTTGTACCTTGGTAATTGTATTTGTGCAAAATAAAGTCGTAAAGCACACTGAATCAATCGCCATCAAAGCCGACTCCGTTCACTACAAGGGCGATTTAATTTTAAATGCGGCGGTATTGCTTGCTATTTTACTCGCCTACTATGGCGTACTGTATGCCGACCCATTGTTTGCTATCGGTGTGGCAGGTTATTTGTTGTATAACAGTTGGGATATAGCAACCGAAAGTGCCTCGCATTTAATGGACAAAGAGCTACCCGATGAAGAAAAGCAAAGTATTTTTGAAATAGCGCGTAACCATAATGATGTTTATGGGGTGCACGGTATTCGCACTCGACAGGGCGGTAAAGTTAAGTTTATTCAACTGCATTTAGAGCTTGATGACAATTTACCGCTTATTCGTGCCCATAAAGTGGCAGATGAAGTGGAGCTGATGATCACTCAGCAATTTGAATCTGAAGTTGATATTTTGATTCACCTAGATCCGCTGTCGCTTAGTAGTTAACCTATTGAATCACAAAATTTATAAAGGCTTGTTAGCAATGGTTGGCGAATTTCGTCCCGCTCAAAAAACAGCTCGTGCTTAGCCCCTTTAAACTGCTTTATTAGGGTGTTTTTATGTCGGCTTGCAAGCTTATGCTGAGCTTGGTTATCAACCACTTCGTCATTTTCTGCGCTGGCTATAAATAACGGGGTTGTTATGGATAGTTTATCGAGCGCTTTAATAAATGAAAAAACAGTATGCAGCCAGCCATAGGTAACACCGCCTAATTGTAATAGTGGCGTTTGCTGATAAGTTGCCCTAAATTGATCATAGCGTATTTGGCTACTGGTTAAAGTGTTAAGCGCAAACTCTTCAGGTGTATAATCGCTTTGTCCTAACGCATAACACCCTGAGAACCCTAATAATGACGCACTGGCAGCGATAAACTGTGCTACGGGTTTTGGTATTCCTTTAGTATGAATATCAAACATGGGCGCAGATAAAAACGCCCCACTAAAGTCATGTGAGTAACGTGCTAAGTAATCAAACGCAATAGCGCCGCCCATTGAATGGCTAAGCAGTAGTTTTTTACCTTGCCAATGCTGCTTTACCACCTCAACATTGAATTGATTGAGATCGTGACTGTAATCTTCAAATTGTTTGACATAGCCTTTATGGGGGTTTTTTAATAACCGATAAGAGCGCCCTTGGCCTTGGTGATCAACAATAAAAACAGCAAAATTATTACAATAAAGCTCCCAAAGCAGCTCTTTGTATTTATCGAGTCCTTCAATGCGCCCAGAACTAATAACAATGGCAGTGTGAGCCTGTTTAGGCTTAGCGTAAGCATAAAATAATTTACCGGCAGCCGTGCTTAAATAGGCTTTTTTGAGTGTATTAGTATAAAACTCATTAATGGCAGGTAGGTTATTTTCAAGCTCGCTTTCATTGCTATAAAACATGGTCTCTCTTTTGTATTGGTAAGCTTATCTCAACGCATAACCCGCCAGCGTCCTTATTTGATAAAGCTAAATTTCCGCCGTGGGCAATCACCGCATTTTTTGCAATGGCTAAACCCAGCCCAGTGCCGCCGCTGACTCGGTCGCGGGCGTCTGATTGCCTAAAAAATGGCTCACATAGTTTATCAAGTTGCGCTGCGGGAACGCCAGGGCCGTCATCACATATTTGTATAGTAATGATATCACTGTGTTTTAAGGTGATGCTAATAGTATGTTGTGCGTATTTAATTGCATTACGTAAAATATTTTCTAGAGCACTGGCAATCAGCATTTCGTCGCACTCTATATTTACCTCAGCATCACCTTGAATATGCAGCGTTTTATTGTGCTGTTTTGCTTCAAACTGAGCATCGTTAATCACATGGTCAACAATAACTTGTAACGACTGCGCTTGCAGTGATAAAGGTTGGCTATTGGCTTCTAAGCGCGATACCTGCAATACATCGGCTATCATTTTATCAAGTTGATTTGCTTCTTTTTCAATACGCAATAAATACGATTGGCTGGCCTCACTCGCTTGCATTTGCGCCAGCCCTGTGGCCATTTTTAAGCGTGTTAGTGGGGAGCGCAATTCATGGGATATATCGGCAAGTAAACGCTTTTGAGCGCTAAGTAGTTGCTCTAATTGATCAGCCATACGGTTAAAATCGCGTCCTAAAACTCCAAGCTCATCTTTTCGCTGACTATTTATTGCCGCGCGCGCACTTAAATCGCCATTTGAGAGTCTAATTGCAGCTTGTTTTAAACTATTTATAGGGGCAATTAAGTTACGACTAAATAAAAAGCTTAATGTAAGTGAGGCGATAATGGCGATAGAAATTTTTAACCAAACCGGCAACAATCTTAAGCGAATAAAGAGCGGTCGCTGTTGATTTATATCGATTTCATATAACGCAAATTCGCCTTCAGGTACTCGAATGCGCACAGGGCCAAAAGCTTGGTAATATTCAGTAAAAATAATTTGAGGTGGCATGCCTTCACTAAAGTTCAGTAAGCTAAAATCAATATTATTCTCAACTTTTTTACTGATCAAAAACTCATCGCTACTTAGTGAATTTAAATAAAGTAACTTGCGTTTACTCACACGCGGGTGAGTAATAATGTCATGAATAGAGCGCTTGTGTTTATGTGCACTACGTTCGATACCTCGAGCCAAGTGTTCTAGATTTTTTTGCATCGGCCCTTTTAGGGGGTCATGGCTAATAGCATTGATCAGCGAAATATTACTTAAGAAAAATAGCGCAGTAAAAGTGCCAATGATCGTTAGCCAAAACCAAGCAAAGACTTTAAAAAACAAATAATGTCGAGGGTGTCTTAACCAGCTAAAACGCGTTACTTTACTCTCCTTGGATAAAGACATAACCCGTCCCTCGAATAGTTTTAATTTTTTCACCCGCGATATGCTCGGCTATTTTTTTTCGAATATTACTCACATGCATATCAATAGAGCGATCAAATGACGCTAAACGCCGTCCTAGTACCTCTTCGCTTATTTGCTCTTTGCTTATAACATCAGGAGCGTGTTTTACTAATAAAGCCAATATTTCGTATTCGGTACCCGTAAGCGTGAGTGTGGTGTTATTTACACTGGCTTCACGCGTGGCAAAGTTAATAGTAATACCGTTTAAAGAGAGCTTTTTATTATTGTTATTGCTTACACTATTAATGTGTTCAATACGGCGAGTAATGGCTTTAACGCGGGCAAGGAGTTCGCGGTGGTTAAACGGTTTTGGAATATAGTCATCAGCGCCGAGCTCTAAACCAAAAATACGGTCAAAGTCTTCACCTTTAGCGGTCAACATAATCACCGGCGTTAATTTACTTTGCCTCAGTTGTTTGAGTACTTCAAAGCCATCTATAGAGGGCAACATAACATCAAGTAATATAAGCGCGTAATCGTTTTGTAAAGCAAGCTCTAAGCCTTGTTGGCCATCATGTGCGGTTTGTATGCTAAAGCCTTGTGCGCTCAGATACTCGCTTAATAGCTCACATAAACCTGTGTCATCATCAATCATTAATAGTTTCATACATTAAGCCTTACGCGCTGTTTTATGGTTTTATTTTACGCGTTTAATGTACTAAAAGTTAGTCTTTACATAACCTTTACACTGCTTTGCGTTACTTTGCATTGAGCCGGTTATAGTGAACACACTGGCTAGCAGCCAACAACCAACTCAATATTAAGGTGATGATTATGACTAAGATAAACACGCTATCAAAATTAGTACTTATATGTGGCTTAACAGCAGCAACGCTCAGTGCGGGCAGCGCACTTGCAAAAGGTGATGGCTATAAACAAGGCCACTCTCAAGCACGCTTTTTACTCTCTGAGCGAGCAGCAGATAAACTGGCGCTTACTGAAGATCAACAAACACAACTAAAAGCGATTTTTGAAACACAAAAAACACAGCTCCAAGCACTAAGAGGGGCTAATAAAGAAGCCCGTAAAGCAATACGTGAAGCGTACAAAGAAAAAAAAGAGGTGTTATTATCAGCATCAACATTTGATGAAAACGCAGCCAAAGAGCTACTTGGCGAGCGCCAAGTAAAAGCTGAGCAAATGGGATTAATTAAACTTAAAACGCAACATCAAATTTGGCAGGTCTTAAATGCTGAGCAACGTGAACAGCTTGAAAAAATGCAACAACGTAAAGATAAAAAGCATCGCAAACAAAGAGCATAACGCTTTCAACTAAAGCAAAAAGCCAGCTTTTAGCTGGCTTTTGTTTTTAAGTCGTTTTATTACTTAAAAAAGTCATCTTCGTTTTTTGCCATCATTGCTTCAATATCTTCAATCATGTCTTGGCTGAACTCATCTGCAGATGTAATCGGCGCTGAAATTTTATTATTTTCAAACGACCATTCACCTAAATCAATAAGTTGGCAACGTTTTGAACAAAAAGGGCGATTCGGACTTTGTTCTGACCATTCTACTTTTGCTTTACAGGTTGGGCAGTTAACCACTGTTGGCATAATTTACTCTCACATTAATATAGGCTTTGCGACTCAATTTATAATAAACGGCTAAGCTTTCTATTTAAAAACTAGTGACACGATTAATCTCAGCAAGTGAGGTCACACCCTCTGCGGCTTTACGAATACCCGATAAACGCAAATTGTTATATCCTGCTTTAAGTGATACCTCAGCAATTTCTAATGAGTTACCGCCGCGCATTATAATTTGGGCAATTTCAGGCGTAATTTTCATTACTTCGTAAATACCAACACGGCCTTTGTAGCCATCGGTACAGTTTTCACAGCCTTTAGGTGCGTATAAAACCATGTCTTGAATTTGTTGTTCACTAAAGCCTTGGCGTATAAGCTCTTCGCGAGGTAACTGCTCTGGTGTTTTACATTTAGAGCATAATCTTCGGGCTAAACGCTGAGCTATAATTAAACTAATAGAACTGGCCACATTATACGCGGGTACACCCATATTTAACAAACGAGTAATCGTTTCTGGCGCTGAGTTGGTATGCAGTGTTGAGAGCACCAAGTGACCTGTTTGCGCCGCTTTAATTGATATTTCCGCAGTTTCTAAATCACGTATTTCACCCACCATCACCACATCGGGATCTTGACGTAAAAACGCCCGCAGTGCATTAGCAAAAGTCATATCTGCTTTAGTATTTATTTGTACTTGGTTAACCCCTTCGAGGTTAATTTCTACCGGATCTTCGGCGGTACTAATATTCCGTTCCGGCTGATTTAGTATATTTAAGCCCGTATACAAAGAAACCGTTTTACCTGAACCGGTTGGGCCGGTAACCAAAATCATTCCTTGCGGTTGCTCAAGTGCATCGAGGTATAGTTTTTTCTGCTCGGGTTCATAGCCTAATACATCAATACCTAGCATGGCACTGGATGAATCAAGAATACGCATTACAATTTTTTCGCCCCACAAAGTTGGCATGGTACTAACACGAAAATCAATGCTTTTACGCTCAGTGATTTTAAGCTTAATACGGCCATCTTGTGGTTTACGCTTTTCTGCAATATCCAGTCGCGACATTACTTTTATTCGCGCCGATAGCTTACTGGCCAATGTATTTGGCGGGCTGGCTACTTCGTGCAAAATACCATCAATGCGAAAGCGAATACGATATTTGTGTTCATAAGGTTCAAAGTGTAAATCTGAGGCGCCTTTTTTTATTGCATCCATTAAAATTTTATTAATGTAGACAATTATTGGGGCGTCGTCTTTGTCATCGTCTTTAGGAGTGTGTTCTTTGTGCTGCTCAGAATCGAGTTCAGCGAACTCTTTAAATTCGTCTTCACTTAAATTTAAACTGCCAGTGGCATCGAGTAATTGCTCAATTTTGTTATCGAGCTGGACGTAGTCAACCACAACTACTTCGCACGATAAACCCGTGCTAAATTCAAAGTTTTCGAAGGCACCATAATCGGTAGGATCTGAGGCGGCAATATACACTTTTCTGCCTTTTTGTACCAAAGGCAAAATGTGGTGTTTGCGGATCAGTTTTTCTTTAACTAGCTCAGCTGATATTTGTGCAACATTAAAATCTTTTAAATCAAAAAAAGGCACTCTAAATAAATCAATGCATTGCTCAGCTAAATCTTTACTGTCTATTTTTCCACATTTAGAGATAAGCTCTGCAGTTGACGCAAAATCTTGCTGCCGTGTTTTTACGGTATCAGTATCAACCCGGCCGAGGGTAATAAATTTTCTTAATAACGGTGAGTTAATATTCATTGCGCACCTGATTTAATCCTTCTTTAGTCAGCAATTTATCAGAAAAAAGAAAGGAATACATTAATCGTACCAACGCAGCAGACAATTTACTGATAAAAATATCAGTTTATTGCGCTGCCATTGGGCTAATTTATTTATATTGTAGACTTAGCTTGCTGTAAATAATAATTATGCAGTTTAAGTAAGTCTTGTTTTACATCGCTTAGGTCGCGGTTATTATTTAAAATATCATCCGCTTTTTGTTGTTTATGCTCTCGAGACATTTGCGCGTCAATAATTTGCTTTGCTTGTTCAATGCTTATATTGTCGCGCTGTGTAGTACGTGCAATTTGCACCTCTTTGGGAACATCTATTAACAAAGTACGATGACAGTAGCCATCAAGCCCATTTTCAAATAAAAGTGGGGCAACTAACACCACGTAGTCGCTTTGCGCGTTTTTTAAATCAATAATAAGCTGAGTGCGTATTAATGGGTGCAGCAGGGCATTGAGCCATGTTTTTTGCTCAGGGTTACTAAAAATGCGCGCTCTTAGCTCGCCACGATTTAAAGCGCCATGTTCATCGAGTATATCATTGCCAAAATACGCAATAATCGCTTTTAGGCCTTCAGTGCCGGGTTCAACCACTTGGCGAGCCACAATATCTGCATCCACAATAGTAATGCCTAGCTCTGCCAACATATCGCTAACTGCGGTTTTACCACAGCCAATCCCGCCGGTTAGTCCCAATACCCAATTTTTTATGTGATGTTGTGTATTGCTCATAATTAGTAGCCAATAAAGTTAAAATAGCTGTTTTGCAGTTGCGTTCCCCATAGCATAGTGATCCAGCCGGCTATTGCTAAGTAAGGGCCAAAAGGAATGGGGGTTGCTTTGTCTTTACCTTGAATACTCAGAAGGGCAATGCCAATTACTGCGCCAACCACGCTTGAGAGCAAAATAATGGTCAATAACGATTGCCAGCCCAGCAAGGCTCCAAATACGGCAAGTAATTTAAAGTCGCCATAGCCCATGCCTTCTTTACCGGTTATTAACTTAAACAACCAAAACACACTCCATAAGCTTAAATAGCCACATGCCGCGCCAATAATGGCATCGCTAGGGGCAATGGTGTAGCCCATGACCGAGGCGATTAGCGCTAACCATAAAAGTGGCAAAGTAAGCTGGTCCGGCAGTAGCATGTGATCAATATCAATAAAAGTCAGTGCTACCAACGCCCAAGTCACTACAATGTACAATAAAGCCTGCTCTGTAGCGCCAAAGGTGTAGGCAACCACTAAACTTAAAATAGCGGTAATGGCTTCAACGAGAGGGTAACGCACTGATATTGGGTTGTTACAGGTTGCGCATTTACCTTTTAAAAATAACCAACTAATAATGGGAATATTTTGCCACGGTTTAATCGCCGCTTTGCACTTTGGGCAACATGAGTTGGGTTTAACTAAGTTAAACGTGTCAGTAGTGTGTTCAGTGGTCTGTTTAGCCTTTGGGCTGGTTAGTTCATCGGCTAATAATAAGCGGCATTCAGTTTGCCATTCTTTTTGCATCATCAGCGGTAAGCGATAAATCACCACATTTAAAAAGCTACCAATACATAAACTCACTAGGCCAATCGTGGTTAAGTAAAACCATAAATGGCTTTGCATTGCGGTGGTGATATCAATAAAAAGACTTTGCATTTATTTTACCTAAAACTAAATTCTGTGTTGATAATACAGTTGTTTTATATAAGTGCAAAGTTAGGGTTAGGATGTTAGGTTCAAGGTTCGAGGTTCGAGGTTGATACGACCCCGATAAAGTAGACACGGGTTTTTAATTCATTAACTCGTATTGCATGGGACTCACATTTCCTAGCGTGCCATGCATTCTTACTGAGTTGTAGTAGTTTTCGATATAAAAGCGA